>NZ_JAMYUT010000037.1:0-63582 GCF_040323235.1 Mesorhizobium sp. M0051 | reverse complement strand
GCACTGGCTGCGCAAGGCTGCCAAGCGAACAGTCGAAACCGTCTGTGACGCCATCGGCCAAATCCTCGGCGAGGTCACGTCAACCAAATGCCGAAATTACTTCACCGAGGCTGGCTATGCCCAACCTAAATTCATCCCGCTCTAGTTGCAGCCGCAATTCAACGCTCGATCACATCCGATAACATTTGCGTTCCAAGTCATTCAACGCCGGAGTGGCCTCCATATATGCCTTCTCGGGCCGAGGACCGCCGGCCGATGAATGTGCCACTGCGGCTCGACGCGACCAAACGGCCCTTTTGGAAAGCGGCTTCGCCGCTCGCTTCATCAAAGGAGATATCGTCATGCGCACCTTCATGCCAAAAATCATCGCGGCCGCATCGATCTTCGCGGCCATACCGCTTTCGAGCGCCTACGCTGTGCACCGTCACCACAAGGTAAAGGTCGACACCCAGACCACGGCATCGGTGCCAGCGGATCCGGAAGCGAGGGCGGCGTCAGAGCAGTTGCTCAGCGTGAAGCAGGGTATCCGCGTGGCCAGGAAAACTGGCAAGATCACGCAGGATCAAGCCCGCGACCTGATGCAGCAGGCGGATATTATCCAGCACACTGCGTCGACTTCAGCCCGTTCGAAGCTTGGGCAGATCAATGCGCTCGATCAGCGGCTTCAGGCTACCACCGGCCAAGGAACCTACATGGGTGATGGCGCTGATGGCGGCTACTATCCAAACGGCTGACCAACACACGCCCTTCAAATAACGGCCGCCGGCGTGCACGGCTTCCTCAACCACACGCCGGCACCGCGACGCGGCGGTGCGGGCCGGGCTCTTGCAGGGGCGCCCTGTGCGCGGGGCAGGCGGTGGCGCCTTGCGACGATTGCACCGGATCTTTGAAAAAACGACGGAACCATCACTGAGTCAGACCAGTTGGCCGGATGCGGTGCCAGAGCCGGCCCTAGAAATAGGTTCGCGGCGCGACAAGGTTGTTCTGCTGGCGAACATAAAAGCAGTAGAAGCCGAACGCTGCAGCGAACCACATGAAGGCCTCGCCCATAGCCAGCCGGTTGTTTGAATTGGTAAGGATGGTTATGGCGAAGAAGACCAGTGTTGAGATGTAGCAGGACCATGCGGCCGGAGCGATAAGCTTGGTCCGCATGGCCAGCAGAACCTGCCTGGACGACCAAGTGTAGAGGAAGGCAAAGAACGCCAGCCCGACCACACCATAGCGCACCGCAATCTCCAGATAGCCGTTGTGGAAGACGTTTAGGATCATCGGATGATAGGTTCTGTGCTGCCATTCGGTCAGCCAGCTGGAACTGGCTCCGAAGATCGGGTGGCGTTTCCAGATCTCGATCGCATCCGCCCACAGCATCAGCCGTTCCTTGGCTGCAAGCGGCGTCACATCGCTCGCGATGGCTCGGTCGAAGGCTGGGAGGACGCCATGCCTCAAGACATCCGGAACCAAGGCCTTGACGAAGATCATGGTGTCGCCGGCGGTGGACGAGAAGATGTTGTGTGTTGCGACAACGCCGGCCGCCACGATCGCCAGCACGGCACCTGAAACCAACAGTTCGCGGCGATGACCTCTCGCCAGGGTCATGACCGCCAACAAGAGCAGGGCGAGCGCAAGCGCAAGCCAGACGCCCTTCGACCGCATCTCAATGATGTTGACGAGGGCAAACAGCAGGACGGCTGTCGACAGCGCCCAATGCAGGTTCTTGGTTGCTTTCCCGAGGTCCGTTCTCTGGGCCGTGTATGCCATGAACTGCAGCGCGCAAAGGAAGATGAAGCCGGCAGCCACCGACGCGTGGATGGGATTGTTGAAAAGCCGCGGGGTCGGTTGGATACCTTGAAGCATGTCCGAATAGAAGGTGTCCGCCGCCAGGAAGACAAGACTGAGGATCATGAACCAGAATACGAGCCGCGCGGGCTGCCTGACAAACAGCAGAAACGCGAAGCCGGTCGTCGCATAGAACAGCGGAAACATGTAAATGCCTTCGGCGCCACCCAATTGGTGGGTGCCGAAATAGACGATCGCCAGTCGGATGAAGACGTAGAGCGACCAACCCAGACACAAAAAGCCGACCCAACCGATCAGCGGTTTGCTGTAGGTCCACAAATCCACCCTGAACCAGCGGATGACCGCGGCCAGGGCCAGCGCCAGGCCCGCATAGCGGTAGGTGTCGGCCTCGCGCCACACCGCGGAAACCAAGGCGAGAATGGCGAGTGCCGCAAGCAACAAAAGCAGCGTATTGCGCAGCCCGCCGCCCTTGGCGTAGTCCAGGGTTTCTCGCGGCAAAGGGGGGCGCAGCAGGACGTGATGCAGGCGGCGCAGCTCGTCCTTGGCCCGCAACACTCCGGCACTTAGCCGGCTCGGCCCGCCAAGCCTTGCAGATTTATAGCTTCCCGAGGGACCGGCTATGCCAGAGGTCTTGCTGCTGGCCGCGAAGCCAACCACGTTCTGGCGAACTGAATAGATTTTCAGGCCGGTGTCCCAAAAGCGTTCGAGTGCGACATCCCATGGCATTTTCATCACGGCGAGCGCCGACAACAGTCCCTGGGCTCCCTGGCGCGTCACCAGATAGGCGGCGGCCGAACCTTGCGGGCCATGCAGCGCGCGACCGATCTCATCGCCTTCCGTCGTCTCGACTGCGCGCATGAAGAAGCTCATGCGATGGTTGGTCAGCTTGATGGCATCGAAATCCGGCACCGCCGCGATGATGGCTTCGATGCGCCGCATCGTGCTTTCGCTGAAGAGGACGTCGTCTTCGACAATCAGGCCATAGGCGCCGCCACCGGCGAGGAATGTCTCCAGCGCCCGGATATGGCTGCGGTAACAGGCATATTCGCCGGGCAGAATGTCGCGTCCGCTCAGCTTGCGCGCCGCTGGAAGATCGATCTCCGTCCAGTCCTCCTTGGCGAGGGCGCGGCCGTCGACGGCGGCAATGCGCTGCAAGGCCAGGCCGGCCGCTTCGGCGCTGGCGACCAATTCGCTCCAGCGACCGGTCTCGCGATCGAGGTTGATGGCGAAGATAGGAAGGTTCATTGAAGTTCCATGTTGAGCCGCCACCCCTCTTGGTCGAATCTTCGATGACCTTGTATGGAAAAGAGGGAGATGTTCAATACTGTTCAGACTGCATAGTGACGATCCCAGTTTGCCGCGATTTGCACTGGGAGGCTCGAACCACTCCAAACCCAACGGGCCAAAAGTGTTACCCATATCTCCGGTATAAACCGTAACCCATGTGTCCGGAACGGACCTTAAAGGGATGGCTGGGGCGCCAGGATTCGAACCTGGGAATGTCGGTACCAAAAACCGATGCCTTACCACTTGGCGACGCCCCAATTGCCGTCAGAGTCGCTTGTGCGGCGCGTTATTAGCAGAGCAGCCGAAAAGCACAATCCTTATGAGCGACGGTCAGAACGATCAAATTTGGTGAGGCAAAGCAGCGCCGCCGGACGACATGCGACGGCTACTCGGACCACACCGCCATCTCGTTGCCGGCCGGATCGACAAAGTGGAAGCGGCTGCCGCCGGGGAACGCGAAGATCGGCTTTACGACCGTGCCGCCGGCATTTTCGACAGCGCGCAGCGTTTCCTCCAGGTCCCTGCTGTAGAGCACGGGCAGCGGCTTTGCCGATGCTTCCGCGGCATCGGCCTGAAAACCGCCGTCCAGGCCCTCGGCAAAGGCCGAATAGGTCGGTCCATAGTCGGTGAAGGACCAGCCAAAGGCGCCACTGTAGAAGGCTTTGAGCCGGTCCAGCGTTCCGCCGGTCGCCGGCATTTCGAGATAGTCGAGCTTTCCGGACGATTTCATGGGCGTCTGTTTGTTCATGGTTTGTTCTAAACCAAAAGCTGCGCGATGGCAAGTCTTTTTGCCGCATCCTTGGACACGGCTTTTGCTTAATCGATTGTAGGGGCCGGGCGGCTTCGCCGACGCCTTGCCTTTCGCACTGCAGCATCATATCGCTCCAGGGTCGGACCGGCGGAACTACCCGTTTCGCCAATCTCCTGCAACCGGAGAGCAATGCATGACCAAATGGGTTTTCACCTTTGGCGATGGTGCGGCGGAAGGCCGTGCCGGCGACAGGAATCTGCTGGGCGGCAAGGGCGCCAACCTGGCCGAGATGTGCAGCCTGGGCCTGCCGGTGCCGCCGGGCTTCACCATCACCACTGAGGTCTGCAACGCCTATTACGCCAATGGCCGCACCTATCCGGCCGGATTGGAAGCCGATGTCGCGGTTGCGCTCGATCACATCGGACACCTGACCGGCCGCCGGTTCGGCGACCCGTCGAAACTGCTCCTCGTGTCGGTGCGTTCGGGGGCTCGCGCCTCGATGCCCGGCATGATGGATACCGTGCTCAATCTCGGGCTGAACGACGAGACGGTGGAGGCGCTAGCCACCGATTCCGGCGATGCGCGCTTTGCCTATGACAGCTATCGCCGCTTCATCCAGATGTATTCCGATGTCGTCATGGGTCTCGACCACGAGGTGTTCGAGGAAATCCTGGAGGACCAGAAGGGCGGGCTGGGGCATGAGCTCGACACCGAACTGACGGCGCTCGAATGGCAAGGCGTCATCGCGCTCTACAAGGCCAAGGTCGAGGAAGAACTCGGCAAGCCGTTCCCGCAGGATCCGCATGAGCAGCTATGGGGCGCGATCGGCGCCGTGTTCTCGAGCTGGATGAACAACCGCGCCATCACCTACCGGCGCCTGCACGACATTCCCGAAAGCTGGGGCACTGCGGTGAATGTCCAGGCCATGGTGTTCGGCAATATGGGTGAGACATCGGCCACCGGCGTTGCCTTCACCCGCAACCCGTCGACCGGCGACAAGATGCTCTACGGCGAGTTCCTGGTGAACGCACAGGGCGAAGACGTCGTCGCCGGCATCCGCACGCCGCAGAACATCACCGAGGCGGCGCGCATTGCAGCGGGCTCGGACAAGCCGTCGCTGCAGAAGCTGATGCCGGACGCGTTCCGGTCCTTCGTCACCATCTCCGACAGCCTGGAAAAGCACTACCGCGACATGCAGGATCTCGAATTCACCATCGAGCGCGGCAAATTGTGGATGCTGCAGACCCGTTCGGGCAAGCGCACCGCCAAGGCGGCGCTGAAAATTGCCGTCGAGATGGCGCGGGACAGGCTGATCACGAAAGAGGAAGCCGTTGCCCGCATCGACCCGGCATCGCTCGATCAGCTGCTGCACCCTACCATCGACCCCAAGGCTGCGCGTGACGTCATCGGCATCGGATTGCCGGCGTCGCCCGGTGCCGCCACCGGCGAGATTGTCTTTTCCTCCGCTGACGCCGAGGAGTTGAAGACGCAAGGCCGCAAGGCGATCCTGGTGCGCATCGAAACCAGCCCCGAGGACATTCACGGGATGCATGCGGCGGAAGGCATCCTGACCACGCGCGGCGGCATGACCAGCCACGCCGCGGTAGTGGCGCGCGGCATGGGCAAGCCTTGCGTGTCGGGTGCCGGCTCGCTGCGTGTCGACTACAAGGCAGGCACACTGATGGCGATGGGCTCGACCTTCCGCAAGGGCGACATCGTCACCATCGATGGCGGCAATGGCCAGGTGCTGAAAGGCGCCGTGCCGATGCTGCAGCCGGAACTTTCCGGCGATTTCGCCGCCATCATGGAGTGGGCGGACGCGGTGCGCCGCATGAAGGTGCGCACCAATGCCGAAACGCCGCTCGACGCGCGCATGGCGCGCTCCTTCGGCGCCGAAGGCATTGGCCTTTGCCGCACCGAGCACATGTTCTTCGATGGCGACCGCATCGTCGCCATGCGCGAGATGATCCTGGCCGACACCGAAAAGGACCGGCGTACGGCGCTCGCCAAGCTTTTGCCGATGCAGCGTTCGGACTTCCTCGAATTGTTCGAGATCATGGCCGGCCTGCCGGTGACGATCCGCTTGCTCGATCCGCCGTTGCACGAATTCCTGCCCAAGACCGAAGAGGAGGTGGCCGAGGTTGCCGCCGCCATGAAGGTGTCGCCGGACAAGCTCAGGCAGCGCACCGAGGCGCTGCACGAGTTCAACCCGATGCTCGGCCATCGCGGTTGCCGCCTGGCCGTCTCCTATCCCGAAATCGCCGAGATGCAGGCGCGCGCCATTTTCGAGGCGGCCGTCGAGGCCGGCAAGAAGGCCGGCGCGCTTGTGGTCCCCGAAATCATGGTGCCGCTGGTCGGCCTGGTGAAGGAGCTCGACTACGTCAAGGCGCGCATCGATGCGGTTGCCAAGAGCGTCATGGAGGAAACCGGCGTCAACATCGAGTATCTCACCGGCACCATGATCGAACTGCCGCGCGCGGCGATCCGCGCCCATGTCATCGCGCAGTCCGCCGAATTCTTCTCCTTCGGCACCAACGACCTGACCCAGACGACGTTCGGTATTTCACGCGACGATGCGGCCTCGTTCCTGGAGACCTATCGCCAGAAAGGCATAATCGACCAGGATCCGTTCGTCTCGCTCGACATCGACGGCGTCGGCGAGCTGGTGCGCATGGCTGCCGAAAAGGGCAGGGCGACGCGGCCCGACATCAAGCTCGGCATTTGCGGCGAACATGGCGGCGACCCGGCCTCGATCCGCTTTTGCGAAGAGGTCGGCCTCGACTACGTGTCCTGCTCGCCCTATCGCGTGCCGATCGCCAGGCTGGCGGCCGCACAGGCGGCGGTGCGGGTCGCGAGAGCAACTCCAGGAAAACTGTGAAACGGTTTTTCCGGGAAAGCGCGCAGCGCTTTCCCTTGAGGAATTGCGTCAAAACAAAGAGTTAGAGCAGTTCGCCGTTTCGTGAAACGGTGAACTGCTCTAAGTCAGGCCGCGGATAGTCTATCCAGGCTGAGCTTACCGTTTTGTAAGCCAAGTCACACGAACGTGCTGAAGGCATTGCATAATCTCGCCACTGTTCCCGCCCAATTTGCGATTATCCCGCCAATTGTCCCCGGAAGCAGATGTTGCAGACCTCACCCGTGCCGTTCCGCTCTATCCTGGTCATCCAAACGAAGTTCATCGGAGATCTCGTCCTCGCCTCGACATTTGCAGAAAACCTGCGGCTCGAATTCCCCGGCGCCAAAGTCGTATTTCTGTGCGAGGCTAGCTTCGAGAGCTTCGTGATCGCTCATGGCATCGCTTCGGAGGTGGTCACGTTTCGGCGCGCCCGTATGCGCGGCACTAACCTCGAGCGCGGGAAAGAGCTTTACGCCATGGTGCGGGCGTTACGCCGGTTCCGTTTCGACCTGACGATCGACCTGACCGATTCAAAGACGTCGCGCATTGTCAGCGGGCTCGTCAACGCAAAGACCCGCGTCGGCTACAATCCTTCCGAAAGACCCTTGCGTATGCTGGAGCGCCAGCCCGCCAATATCTTTGCCAAGCCCTACGGCTTTGATGGCCAGCATTTTCTGTACCGCTACCTCTCGCCGCTCGAAGCGCTCGGCATCGAACTCCGCAAGGTGATTCCGAGCCTTCAGCCGCTGCCGCTGGAGACGGCGAATGCATTGGCGCTGCTGGGCAAGCACCACCTGCGGCCAAACGCCTTCATCGCCGTGCATGCGGGTGCAAGCTTCGAGGGGCGACGTTGGCAGCCGGAGCGGTTTGCCGCGGCGATCGGCGAGATTATGGGCGAAACCGATCTGGACGTCGTCCTGGTGGGCGGCCCGGACGAGCGGGAGATTGCCGAGCGTATCGTCGCCAGGACCGCGCCGTCGGTCGTCAATCTCGTCGGGGACCTGTCGCTCGAAAGTCTGCTGGCGGTGCTGAAGCAGGCCCGGCTGTTTCTCGGCAACGAGAGCGGCCCGATGCACATGGCTGCCGCCACCGGAACCCCGGTTGTCGGGCTGTTCGGTTTGACGCGTCCGTCGCGCTGGGGTCCTGTCGGCGTGCCCAGCATCTCGCTCCAGCCGCCGATGCCTTGCAACTGCCTGGCCAAGGGCCTCTGCCGCGCGCCGGATCCCAGCAAGGCCTGCTGCGTCTGGGGCCTGGAGGTCAAGCCGGTTGTCGACGCGGTGCGCGAGGTTCTTTCGCGCACCGAAATGAAGCTAGGACGCGCCATCTGACATCGTCGTCGCGCAGCCAACCGCTATCGCCGCAATGGCCTTTTCACCACACGAACGGTCAAATTGTCGCGACAGCCACTTTCCTGCTATCCACCATCCCGATTTCCGCCTTCATGCGGGTCTTGGGATGCCGGCTTGAAACGACCGGTCAGGAATTAGGTTTGATGCGCCTGCTGCGAAAAAATCTCTGCATGATCGCCATGTCGTTGGCGATGGTATCCGCCGGCCATGCCGCGCCGCTCGTCGAGCCCACGCTGCACATCAGGGCGGAGACGAGCGGAGCCGGCCGGGTTGCGCTCACGCTCGATGCCTGCGGCGGACAGACCGACAACCGGATTCTTTCGGCTTTAGTGGAAAACAAGATCCCCGCCACCATTTTCGTGACCGGCATCTGGCTGAAGCGAAACGCCGCTGCCGTCGGGATCATGCGCGCCCATCCCGATCTGTTCGAGCTTGAAAATCACGGCGGCCATCATATCCCGGCGGTCGATACGCCAAGGAAGATCTACGGCATCCGCAGCGCCGGCAGCCCGGATGCGGTGCTGGCCGAGGTCGAATCGGGTGCCGCCGCTCTTGCCGGGACCGGCGAGCCGGCGCCGAAATGGTTTCGGGGCGCAACCGCCGAATACAGCCCGTCGGCAATCGCCATGATCCGCAAGCTTGGCTTCAAGATCGCGGGCTTCTCGATAAACGGCGACGGCGGCTCATTGCTTGGCGCCAAGGAGACCGCGCGGCGCATTGCGGCGGCCAAGGACGGTGACGTGATTATCTCGCACATCAACCAGCCGACCCATGCCGCCGGCGAAGGCGTGGTGCAGGGGCTCCTGGCGCTCAAGGCCAAGGGCCTGACCTTTGTGCGGCTCGACGATGCCAATGCCGATGGCATTGGCGATCACGGCACCACCGACTGACCGGTGCATTGATATTCAGGTGATGCCGGCCTGCGAACGTTGGTTTCCTGCGCTTCCGGTACTCACGGACCAAAAGTCCGCTCCGTTCCGGTTCTCGGAACCCACCATTCTCGACTCGGCCTGACCTGAATCTCAACGCACCTCACGCCGAGTTCGCCTGGGTTCGAAAATCGGTCAGTCCGGCTTGGCTTCGATGCTGACCTTGCTGGCATAGAACGCGCCGTGGTTACGGATCTCTGCCATTTCGTCGAAAGGATGCTCGTAGGCCCACATGGCGTTCTGGCCGGTTTCGCCGGCAGGCAGCACGCTCCAATAGCTTGCGTCGCCCTTGTAGGGGCAATGGCTCGAGTGTTCGGCGCCGGCGAGCTTGCCGAAATCGATGTCGGCGAACGGAATGTAGAAGACCGCGGGATAGGGGGGCTCACTCAGCACCTTGGCCCTCGTGGATGAAGCGATGACCGTGTCTCCGGCGCGCACGGTGACTGTGCCGGCAAACGGCTCGATGGTGATGACTTTGTCGGGATTGCGTTGAAAACCGGGGGCGGGGTTGGTGATCTGGTCCATGCGGGTTCTCCTTGCGTCGATTTTCAGATGTGTCGCGCAAGGGCATTGTTCAAGGCCGGCGGTGGCCATGCACCACGCAGGCCCCAATCGGCCGATAAAGACGGATCGTGCCTCCGAAGCAAATTGAAATACCTGTCGCCAGCAATCAGGCGGCGGCCTTGAACACGTCCATGAGACCGGCATAGGCAGCAGCGATGCCGGCGACCGGGTTGCTGCTCCTCGACGCGGTTTCGACCTTCAATGGGCCGCCGCCGGTCGGCAGGGTGAGCAGCAGGAACTGGCGATTGCCGCCGTCGCCGACGGATGCGGCCGCGACATGCTGGCCTTCGCCGCGGTTCTGGACGCACATCTTGAACAGCAGCGTGCCGCCGACCGCTTCGAGCGCGCCGCCGACAACTTCGACGAATTCGTCTTCGGAAACAGTCTTTGTGCCCGGCACCAGATCGGTCAGACTTTCGGCAAGCGTACTCTCGAGGGCTTTGTCGTCGAGTTGCGCGTCCATGCGAACCTCTTTCAGTCGCCACGCCCCCCTGCCCGTTAACGAAGCTTAACGCCGAGGGATGGCCGGATTGTGGCGGTTTTCCACCAATGCAGCACTCGACCGTCCTGGCGGCTGGACAATCCGGCGGTTCGCTCCACAATGGCCCGAAAAGCGCACGCAAAAGCGCGAAGGGAGGATCGAATGCTGGGATTGATGCAGGAATGGCCGCTGCTTTGCCACAAGCTCATCGACAATGCCGAGCGGCAGCATGGCATGCGCGAGATCGTGTCGCGATCGATCGAGGGGCCGATCGTGCGCACCACCTACGCCGACATCCATCGTCGCGCCCTGAAAGTCGCCCAGCGGCTGGAGCGTGACGGCTATCGCCTGGGCGATCGCATCGCCACGCTCGCCTGGAACACCGCGCGCCACATCGAGGCCTGGTATGGCATCATGGGCATCGGCGCCATCTACCACACACTCAATCCGCGGCTGTTTCCCGAGCAGATTGTCTGGATCATGAACCATGCCGAGGACAAGGCTGTCTTCGTCGACCTGACCTTCCTGCCGCTGCTCGAGAAGATCGCCGGCGCCGTCAAGTCGCTGAAACGGGTGATCGTGCTGACCGACAAGGCACACCTGCCGCAGACGACACTGCCCAACGTGGTCGCCTACGAGGACTGGCTAAACGAGGCGGATGGCGACTTCGCCTGGAAGACCTTCGACGAAGGCACCGCCGCCGGCATGTGCTACACGTCGGGGACAACCGGCGATCCGAAGGGAGTCGTCTACAGCCATCGTTCGAACGTGCTGCACGCCATGATTGCCGCCATGCCCGATGCCATGGGCCTGTCGTCGCGTGATACGATCTTGCCGGTCGTGCCGATGTTCCACGCCAATGCATGGGGGCTCGGCCAAAGCGGACCGATGATCGGCGCCAAGCTGGTCATGCCTGGCTGCAAGATGGACGGCGCCTCGATCTATGAACTGCTCGACACCGAGAAGGTGACCTTCAGCGCCGCCGTGCCGACCGTCTGGATGATGCTGCTGCAGCATCTGGAGGAGACCGGCAAGAAGCTTCCCTATCTCAACAAGGTCGTCATCGGCGGCTCGTCCTGCCCGCGCGCGATCATGTCCAAGTTTCAGCAGAACTACGATGTCCAGGTCATCCATGCCTGGGGCATGACCGAAATGTCGCCGCTCGGCACGCTGTGCACCTTGAAGCCGGACTATGCCGGTCTTGAAGGTGATGCCCGGCTCGACGTCCAGCAGAAACAGGGCTATCCGCCCTTCGGCGTCGAAATGAAGGTGACCGATGACGACAACAAGGAACAGCCCTGGGACGGCAAGACATTTGGCCGCCTGAAAGTGCGCGGACCGGCCGTTGCCCGCGCCTATTACGGCGGTGCGGGCCCAGAACAGTTCGACGAGGACGGCTGGTTCGACACCGGCGACGTCGCTCACATCGACGCCGGCGGCTATATGCAGATCACCGATCGCGCCAAGGACGTCATCAAATCCGGCGGCGAATGGATTTCGACCATCGACCTCGAGAACCTGGCTGTCGGCCACCCCGATGTCGCCGAGGCTGCCGCCATCGGCGTTTGCCATTCGAAATGGGGCGAGCGGCCGCTGCTGGTCGTCGTCCGCAAGCCGGGCAAGGAACCGACCAAAGCGGACATTCTCGGCTTCATGGACGGCAAGGTGGCCAAATGGTGGATGCCGGACGATGTCGCCTTCGTCAGCGAAATTCCGCACACCGCCACTGGCAAGATCCAGAAGATCACCTTGCGCCAGCAGTTCAAGGACTATCGCTTGCCGACGGATTGACGGGGTGTCGCGCGTTTCGGCTTCAAGCGGCCGCAAAAAGGCACTAGAGCAATTCCAGGAAAAGTGTGAAGCGGTTTCCCGGCAAAAGCGCCTAGCGCTTTCCCTTGGGAATTGCGTCAAAACAAGGCGATGGAGCGGTTTGCCGGTTCCGCGAAACGGTGAACCGTTCTAAGTCTCCGTTCGGGTAGGGGCAGCACAGAAAACGATGGTTAGCATTCCTGAACGGCAAACGTCGAGGGCGGCCGGCTGGTCGCGGCGCACGGCCGCTTTTTCGGCGGTGCTGCTGCTGACCGTTTTCGTCGGCCACCGCTTCGATCTCGTCGAAACGCCGGCCTTCCTGTGGGTGCTGGGCATTGTCGCGTTGCTGGCGGCCTTGGCGCTGTTGTTTGCCGGATTCGCCTTTTCGCGGCTATGGAACTTCGGCGACCGCGGCGGCCGCGACCTGACGGTCGGCACCCTCCTGGCGCTGCTGGTGCTCGCACCCTACGGCGTCGCCGCCTACTGGGCGTCAATCTACCCGCCGCTCAGGGATATCTCGACAGATTTTGACGAGCCGCCGGCGCTCGACGTGGGTGACCGGACGAAAGAAATGAACGTGCTTTCCCCGTCGACGCCTGGCGAACAGCGGCTGCAGACCGATAGCTATCCGCTGGTCAGTGCACGCAGCTACGCCCTGCCATTCGAGACTGTCGTCAATGCCGTCGAAACCGTCCTTGACCGGCGCGATTGGGATTTGTCCGAACCCTATCCTGACCTCGCCGGGCAAAACGATGTCACCATCACCGCCGTCGCCAAGGGGTTCGTGATCGGTCTTCCGGCCGATATTGCGATCCGCGTGACCGACGATGGCGATGCGGTCATCGTCGACATGCGGTCAGCTTCGCGATACGGCCGCTTCGATCTCGGCGACAACGCCGCGCGCATCGTCGATTTCCTCGCCGAACTCGACCAGGAAGTCGCCGGTCAGGTTGGTGCGGCGCCCGCCGAGTGATGTTTCAGAACTGGTTGTAGTTAGGCCGATCCGCCTCGACCGCGGAGATGCGGCTTGAGCCTGCGGCCGACTATTCGGCGGGCTCGTATCTGCCCTGCAGCAAGATCGCCGCCGCCGGCCCAAGCGGATTGACGATCCGGCTCTCCAGGACTTCGATAAGCTTGCGTCCAACCGCCGCCATATCCACGAAATGAACACCGATCTTTGCCGGCAGGAAGCGTGCCAGCCGCGTGCTGTCGCGACTGACAATGTGGACGTCGTTGCCTGGCACGAGACCTCTTCTGCCAAGAGCATGTAACGCTCCTAGAAGGCCCAGTTCGTTGGCGCATGCCAAGCCTGTCGGCGGATCTGACGACGCCAGCATGCGATCGAACCAGGCTGCACTCAATTCCATCGTGAACATGCCGTGACCGATCAGTGATTGGTCGATTGGGATGCCGGCCTCGGCCATTGCCCTTCCATACCCGGAAAGACGCATGGCACTCGTCTGATCTTCCGGAACGAGAAGTTGCAGTGCAATGCGTCGACAGCCCTTTTCCATCAGCCGCCGGGTCGCCTCGTAGGCGATCTGTTCGTTGTCGATATCAACATAAGGATATGCGACATCCACGTCGGTTCTTCCGAACGCGACAAATGGCATGCGTTGATCCAGCAGCAGCTTGACGCGCGGATCGCCCGACACCATGCGCGTAATGATCAGTCCGTCTGTGCTGCGCGCCTGAAGCTGCCGTTGCACACTCTCAACGGGATCGTCGTCGGGAGTCGTGGAATAAATGGACAAACTATAACCGGCTTGCCGGGCAGCCAGCGTCATGCCTTCGATCAAGGGAAGCTTCAACAGATCGGACAGATGGTCTCGTGTCTCCATCGGGAGCACTGCCGTCAGCGTCAGTGTCCGACCGGTTTTCAGCGCACGACCATGATGATCTGGCACATAGCCAACCCGCTTAGCCACCTCCTTGACGCGGGCTATGGTCGAGGGCTGTACTTCCGGCCCATCCTTCAGAGCGCGTGACACCGTGGTTACCGATAGGGAAAGTTCCGCCGCGATCTGCTTTAGGTTGGCCATTGTTCGCCCGACTTCGAAAGCGCCGGCTGATTGCTGACCTCCATAGCGTTACCGGATTCGACATCCCGGTCAATCCGAACTCCCGTAGAAACCAGCTTGACTCCCTTGCATTAAGGTGAAATCGTAACGTTACGATTACAAATAAACGGGCCTTTCAGGCACCATTCGTAAAAGATTGGGGAGGAGAACCTATGTCTTGGCTACGCATTTCCTTAACAGCATTCGCAGTCTCGGCAGCCTTGCCCGTCTATGCCCAGACAGTCACCATCACGACCGCGGGCGGCGACTATGGCAACGCCATGAAGGAGGCCATGTGGGCCCCTGCTGCAAAAGAGCTTGGCTATGATGTCCGCGAGGAGACCCTAAGCGACGGCTTGGCCGCCCTGAAGATGCAGGTCACCTCGGGTGCGGTCACAACCGACGTCATTCACCTGGGCTCACCGGAAGGCGCGCAGGCCGCCGCACAATCGCTGCTGGAGCCGCTCGACTACAAGATCATCGACCCAAAGGCCGTGCCGGCTGGCGCAAAGTCCGACTACTGCTATCCGTTCGACTCCTATGGCACCGTCTTGTCGTGGAACACCAAGACCTATGGCGAGAACCCGCCGAAGACATGGGCGGAGTTCTGGGACGTTGCCAAATTTCCTGGCCGTCGTGCGCTGCGTGCCAATGCCCAAGACTCGATTGAGATCGCGCTGCTCTCCGATGGCGTGGCACCGGCGGACGTCTATCCCGTTCTCAGCACGCCGGAGGGTCTGGATCGTGCCATCAAGCGGCTTGAAGCAATCAAACCAAATGTCGCCGTGTGGTGGACCTCGGGAGCGCAGTCGGCGCAGTTGCTGAAAGATGGTGAGGCGGATTTGGTCGTTACCTGGAACGGGCGGGCCCAAACCGTGAAAGCGGATGGCGGCGCGGCTGACTACACGTTCAAGGGTTCGGTCATTGGCACCGACTGTCTTGCGGTGCCGAAGGGGGCGCCGAACAAGGAAGCAGCTATGAAGCTCATCGCGGCGATGACACAGCCCGCGCGCGTGGCGAAGCTGACCGACTTCATAGCCTATGGCCCGGTCAATCCTGCTGGCTATGAGGGTGGCCTTATTCCCGAGGACCGTCTGAAGACCCTTGCGACCGCGCCTGAAAATGCCGGCACTTCGGTGTTTTCGAATTCAGAATGGTGGGTCAAGAACGGTGAGGCCGCCCAAAAAGCCTTCGATGAGATGATGGCCCGCTGAGTCTCAGCTGTAAGACTGGAGCAGATGATGGAGTCGCTCCCGATCACCATCGACAGCGTCAGCAAGTCTTACGGGACCTACGTCGCACTGGATGATGTTTCGCTCGACATTCAAGCTGGCGAATTCCTCACGCTGCTAGGGCCATCGGGATCGGGCAAGACCACGCTGCTCATGGCTCTGGCCGGTTTTGTCCGGCCGGATTCCGGCAAACTCTTGTTGGGGGATCGGGACATCACCCGCCTGGCCCCCAACAAGCGGGACATCGGCATAGTGTTCCAGAACTACGCCCTGTTCCCCCACATGAACGTTCTGGCGAATGTCGCGTATCCGTTGGCGCTGCGAAAGATGCCGAAGGCGGAGGCCCGTCGGCGAGCGCTTGACACATTGGCCCGCGTGAAACTGGAAGGTCTGTCGGAGCGCAACATTGCCGCATTGTCCGGCGGTCAGCGCCAGCGGGTGGCGCTGGCACGGGCAATCGTCTTCGAGCCACGCGTGATGCTGATGGACGAGCCGTTGTCGGCGCTCGACAAGAATCTGCGCGAAACCATGCAGTACGAAATCCGGCGTCTGCATGACGATCTGGGGATCACCACGATCTATGTGACGCATGACCAGCGCGAAGCGCTGATCATGTCAGACCGGATTGCGGTGATGAATTCCGGCCGCATCCAGCAGATCGACACGCCGCAGCGGATTTATGATCGCCCATCGACCCGCTTCGTCGCGGAGTTCATGGGTGAGGCCAACATTGTGGCCCCAGGCCTGGTGCGCAGAATCGACGGCGCCGATGCGTCGCGCGCCACTTTGATGATCCGCGCGGAAAGCTTCCATCTTGATGAGAAGCTCGTCGGGCGAGACGGGATAGCGCTCGAAGGAACACTGCGCGCCAAGGCGTTTCGCGGGGAGAACTGGCTTCTTACCCTTGCGCTGGATGGCGGCGGGCAAGAGGTTCTTGTCTGCATTCCGGCAGCCCTGGCCAGCGGCTGCGGCGAGCTTGCCACCGGCCAGCGGGTGACCGCCTATGCGCCGGCAGCGAAAGTTCACCCGTTACCGGAAACGATAGCGTGACCGCGACCGCGGATCCCGCACTCGCGGCAGACGCCCTGCGCGAGCGGCGGTTCTTCCTGTCGCTTTCGCTGCCAGCGTTGTTCATCGTTGGACTGGCGGCGATATTGCCTATCCTGTGGATCATCCGGCAATCCTTCCTGACCACGGGAGGCGAATACACTTTCGGCAATTACGAGAAGGTGCTTTCGAGCGGGCTGACATGGTCGGCACTCGTCACAACCCTTGAGCTATCCTTGGCCACGCTGGCGATCTGCATTCTTCTCGGCACCCCGCTGGCGCTCGCTCTGGCCAGCGCCAGACCAAGGGTCGCCAACGTGCTGATGGCTTTCGTCATGCTGCCATTATGGACCTCGATCCTGGTGCGCACCTATGGCTGGCTAGTGCTCTTGCGGCGCGATGGCCTGATCAACGCGGCTTTGACAGGTTCAGGCCTGACAGCGGAGCCATTGCCGCTGGTCTACAACTTCACGGGAACGCTCATCGGCATGGTTCACTACATGCTGCCGCTCTTTCTGCTGCCCGTTTATGCCGCGATGCGCGATATCGATGCAAACCTCATTCGCGCGTCGTCGAGCATGGGAGCCTCTCTCGGGCAGGTGATCCGCACAGTCATTCTGCCTCTTTCGGCCGGCGGCATCTTCTCGGGTTCGACCATCGTCTTCATCTACACCATAGGGTTTTTCATCACACCGGCGGTGCTTGGCGGCGGCAAGGTAAATCCTCTCTCTACCCGGATCGAGCGCACGCTATCGACCTTTCAGGATTGGGGGTCGGCGAGCGTCCTGGGTATTCTGCTCCTCATTGTCATGGCGATGATCGGGGTGATGTTCCTGGCGGCACGGCGACTGTCGACGCGCAACGGTGCGGCCCATGCTTGAGGCCTATCCGGACAACAGGCTGTCCCGCATTTTTCTGTGGGGCTTTTCCGCACTCGTAATGGCGTTTTTGATGTTGCCAACGCTCGTGGTCGTGCCGCTGTCCTTTTCGGCGTCCAATCTTCTCGAGTTCCCGCCGCGCGCATACTCGTTGCGCTGGTACGAGACTTTCTTCGGTTCGGCGACATGGATGGCCGCACTCAGGACGAGCCTCATCCTTGGGACATTGACGGCGATGGTCGCAGTGCCTCTGGGGCTGCTGGCCTGCATTTCGATAAATCGGCTTGGCGGAAAGGCCGCGGTAACCATTCAGGGCGTCCTGCTCACCCCGTCCATTGTGCCGGGCATCCTGCTTGCGATCGGTCTCTTCTTTGTTCTGGCGGCGCAACGGCTGGTCGGGACGCTGTTCGGTGTGCTGGTTGGACATGTCGTGCTGGCCATTCCGGTCGCATGCATTGTGTTGTTGCCCGCCCTGGCCCGCTTTGACTGGAACCAGGTTCAGGCGGCTCGTAGCCTCGGTGCGAACTGGGCCAGAGCTATTGGCGGAATAATTGTTCCCCAACTTCATATCAGTTTGCTGTCGGCGACATTGATGGCGTTTCTGACTTCGCTTGATGAGTCTGTGATTTCAATCTTCATCTCAAGTGGTCGCAACAGCACGATGCCGAAGCTTATGTTCCTATCGCTGCGCGATCAGATCGATCCGACCATTGCGGCGATCTCGACATTGTGGACCGCCATCGTCGTGGCCGTCGTCCTGATCGTGACCCTTCGCCGAAAATCCTGACCGAGACTGGAAACATGCCTACAAATCATCACCCAGCCGCCGATCTGGCGTATCAATCAACGGACATACCTCAGGTAGGGTTGGCCATCATCACCGGCTCTGCAAACTGGGGGCTTGCCTTCCCGGAAGATGTCGAAGTCGATGGTGTGCGCACTTTGCGGCGCGACATGAGTTTTGAAACGCCTTTCGGTCGCTCCGACAACTGGAAGCTTCTCGAGTTCGATGCGTCGATTACAGCTGAAGGTAAAACGAAACGTGCATTGTGCATGTATTCGCACGGCAATCCCCGAGACCATATCGACCATTCCTGCCATCGCCGCGCGTTCTGGGTCCTGATGAACGCGGGTGTACGACAAGTGCTCGCCTGCTCGACCGTCGGCGCCGTCAACAAGGCGATCCAGCCCGGAGACATGGTGGTGAGCGCCGATATCATCGAACTGTCGCAGACCCCGTTTTCACTGCTGCCTGGCCGCCAGAGCTTCGACTGCTCGGGCAAGCAGATCGTATGTCCAAGATGTGCGGCGTTGCTGGCCGAGACCGCCCGGCGCCATTGGCCTGCCGAATGCCGGGTCCATGGCATCGAACAGCAGTTGGTCGCTGCCCACTGCTACGGGCCGCGATTGACAACCCCCGCTGAAGCTCTGGCGTATCGGAACATGGGAGCGGACGTGCTCAACCATTCAATTGCCCCTGAGGCAACCTTGTCGCGCGAGATCGGCGCGTGTTTCGTGCCATGCGCGTTCGTGACCGCAGGTTTCAACGACTATATGGACCGCAACCGCCAGGAATTGTTGCAGGAGCACGTGTTGCCGAGCCTTTCCATGACAGCCTCGCGGGTTGCGCTGGAGACCGCGGCACGTCTTCCGGCTAACCCTGAATGCTCTTGCCAGGGCTTGAAGTCGCCCCAACCGGCCGCGCGCTCCAGCCGTTTCTAGCGTACGAGAGCACGGATGAACTCGTGCCCGGGTTCTAACCCGCCGGCACAAAGATACCGGTGATAGCCGGGTCGCCGTCAGTGCTGACAAGACTGCGCGCCACCAGGTCCTCGAGATGAGCAAGCACCGACAATCCGGCGGCGCCATGCAGCCGCGGGTCGGTATCGCTGTAGATCGCCTTGACCATGTCCACGATCGTCCGGTCGCCCGCTCTGACCCGCTCCAGTATGGCGCGCTCGCGCATCTTGCGGTGCGTCTTCAGGCCGCGCATGAAAGCGCGCGGTGCGGTCACCGCCCCGCCATGTCCTGGCAACAGCAAACGGTCACCACGTTCGATCAGCCGGTCCAGCGAGGCCATATAGTCGGCCATCGCCCCATCCGGCGGGGCGACGATGGAGGTTGCCCAGGCCATCACATGGTCGGCCGAAAACAGGATGCCGGTTCCTTCCAGAGCGAACACCGCGTGATTGGCGGTGTGGCCCGGGGTCAGAACGGTCCTGATCGACCAGCCGTCGCCGTCGACTACCTCGTCGTCGGAAAGCGTGATGTCGGGGGCGAAAGCCATGTCGGCGCTGGCGTCGAGCGCATTGGTCTCACCGATATGCAGCGGTCTTGCAGGGCGATGCGGTCCCTCTGCCAGCACCACGGCGCCGGTGCGCTCTTTCAGCCGGGCCGCCAACGGTGAGTGGTCGCGGTGCGTGTGGCTGACGAGGATATGACTGACCGGCCGGCCTGCGATCACGTCAAGCAGGGTCTGCAGATGCGCCTCGTCGTCCGGGCCCGGATCGATCACGGCCAGCGTATCGTTGCCAACGATGTAGCTGTTGGTGCCGTGAAAGGTGAAGGGGCTCGGATTGCGGGCCGTGATGCGCTGGATGTCAGGCGCGACGCTTACCCCTTTGCCATAAAGGGGATCGAAGCTGGTATCGAACTTGAGTGCCATGGCGGATGCATCGGTGCCTTGTTTCAGGAACGGCAAAACCGATTGCCGCATAACACGCAAGCCAATATAGGAGAACGTGAGGCCGCGAACATCGGATAGCGGCAACCGGATTGGGGAAATACCATGGCAATTGCAACAACGACGCGTCCGCTTGTTTCTCTGGCTCTGCCGCAAAATGGCGCGGCGCGGCTGGCAACGCAGCTTTTCCTGGCCATCGCCGGAACGCTGCTGCTGACCCTGTCGGCCAAGACCAAGGTGATGCTCGGGCCAGTCGATATTTCGATGCAGACGCTGGCCGTGCTGCTGATCGCCGCCGCCTTCGGCATGCGTCTCGGCGTCGCCACCCTGCTGCTCTACATGGCGGAGGGCGCCATGGGCTTCCCTGTCTTCCAAAGCACCCCGGAGAAGGGCATCGGCATTGCCTACATGCTCGGCTCGACCGGCGGTTATCTCGCAGGCTTCGTCGTCATGGCAGCGCTTGTCGGCTGGGCCGCCGATCGCGGTTGGGACCGCCATCCGATCAAGCTCTTCAACGCCATGCTGGTTGCTGAAATCGTCATGATGGCCATGGGCTTCGCCTGGCTGGCGCTGCTGATCGGCCCGGAAAAGTCGTGGCAGTTCGGTGTCGTTCCCTTCATCGTCGGCGACCTGATCAAGGTGGCGCTCGCGGCAAGCCTTGTACCGGCCGTGTGGACGTTGCTGAAGCGCGGCTGAAACGCGAGCGGGTGCCGGCGGCTTGAGCGGTCAAGCCCGGCTGGAACACGGCACTTGGCGGACTTCGGCCTGGTGTCCGCCAAGTGACCTCACCTAGCTTTCCAGAAACAGCGCATCCTGTTCGTCGGCACATGGCCGATCATCGGCACCTGCCGGCTGGCCATAGGCATCCGACCAGCTCCCGTCAAAGGATCCATGGGTTCGGGAACACAAGATTCCTCGCCCCCGAAAACGATCTGCCCAAGCTCCCGCGCGCCTCGCATGGAGAACTGCACCTTATCATTGCCTCTATAATCCTGGCATCGACGTTCCGTGCAGAGCGGCTTTTCTAAAGCGTAAAAAGCAATGCTGTTGATCAAGACTTCCGCTAACTATTGATATGAAATAGATACTTGCTAGCGGAGACGAAGTGTCGTAGCCATTGCTCTTCGACTATGTCGGATCGCCGGGGGGTGAGATGTTCGATTCGTTCTACGAACGAACGGGTAGGTCAGATGCAGAATCGCGCTGGCCCGTGGCAGCAACTTCGGGGCAAGGGGCAAGGCGTTGAATGTCGCGGCTTCAACTATTGTCGGAAGCCGGCATTTCCTGTTCAGGATTCGATTTCAGCTGCTTGGCGGACTGACATTCGCGATTTTTGCCCCCGCCATTATCCGGATTGTCTTCAATCCTGAGTTTATCTATTCGGCATACCTTCAGGTAACGGTGACTGCCGCGGCGATTGCGCACCTTGCGGGTTTCCTCTCCTATCGCCGCATCGGAAATTTCCCGGGAGTGGCCGCGGCAAGCTACATCTTGCCGACATTTGCCTTGTCCTACGGGGCTGTCTTCCTGACCATCTTCTTTTTCCGGTTCGAGTACAGCCGGTTCCAGGCCGCAGCAAGTTTCACGCAGTCCACGCTCTGGTATTTCGGCCTGAGCCTGTTGACGCGGCATCTCGACCCACACCGGCTCGTCGTGGTTCCCGGCGGAGATGTCGAGCGTCTCAAGACCTTGCCCGGGGTGCACTGGTTCTGGATCAAGTCAACCAGCACGGTCATTGAAACAGCCAGCGGCGTGGTCGTCGATCTGCGTGCCGATCTTGGCGCGGAATGGGAGCGGTACATCGCCGATCGGGCCCTTTCGGGAACGCCCGTATACCATGTCAAGCAAGTCAGGGAATCGTTGACCGGTCGGGTCGAGATCGAGCATCTGTCCGAAAACACGCTTGGCTCCCTCAACCCGAACCAGGCCTATCTTAAGATCAAGCAGGCGGCCGACTGGATTTCCGCGTTTGTCTTGGTTGTCGCCCTTTCCCCCGTGCTGGCGGCGATAGCGCTGCTGATCCGGCTGGACTCAGAGGGTCCCGTGCTGTTTCGCCAGCAACGCATGGGGTACCGGGGCAAGATCTGCACGGTCTACAAGTTTCGCTCGATGCGGCAACATGGCGAGGCCGGTAGCGACAGGGAGGAGGCGATCACCAAGTGCGACGACGATCGCATCACCCGCGTCGGACGTTTCTTGCGAAAATCCAGGCTCGATGAGTTGCCGCAGGCCATCAACATTCTGCGTGGTGAAATGAGCTGGATCGGGCCGCGGCCGGAAGCCGTCGTGCTGTCGCAGTGGTACGAGAATGAGTTGCCGTTCTACCGCTACCGGCACATTGTCAGGCCAGGTATAAGCGGGTGGGCACAAGTAAATCAGGGGCATGTGGCCGCCGTCGATGACGTCATGGAAAAATTACACTACGACTTCTATTACATAAAGAACTTTTCACCCTGGCTTGATGTTCTGATAACGCTCAAGACAACGAAAACAATGCTCACCGGGTTTGGCGCGCGATAGCCCAATGCGAAGCGTGAATCTGAATAACAAACAGGAAGCAGATGAATCTCGCAGGAAGATAGCCATCATCGGACTTGGCTACGTCGGCCTGCCGCTGGCGGTCGCCTTCGGTGCCACCAGGGACGTCGTCGGCTTCGACATCAACCAATCGAGGGTGGACGCGCTGGAGCGCGGCGAGGACCATACGCTGGAAGCCAGCAGCGATGAGATCAGGGCGGCCAAGGTCATCGAGAACACCCAGAGGGACCTCAACATCGCGCTGATGAACGAGCTATCGCTCATCTTCGGCAAGCTGGGCATCGACACGTCCGAGGTGCTGGAGGCCGCCGGCACCAAATGGAACTTCCTGCGCCTTACGCCGGGTCTAGTCGGCGATCACTGCATTGGGGTCGATCCCTACTATCTTACCCACAAGGCTCAGGAACTTGGCTATCATCCGGAGGTGATTCTTGCTGGCCGCCGTATCAATGACGGTATGGGTCAGCATGCGGCGGATCAGACGGCCCGCCTGATGATGCGCAAGGGGATACCAGTTGTCGGCAGCCGGATACTGGTGATGGGTGCGGCTTTCAAAGAAAATTGCCCGGACCTGAGAAATTCCAAGGGCGCCGATATCGTCTCCCGGTTGAAGGAGTATAATGCCGGCATCGACATTTGGGATCCTTGGGTCGACGCGCAGGAATGTGCGCGCGCCTTCGGCATAACGAGCATGAAGGATATTCCCGACGAGCCCTATGACGGCGTCATCGTGGCCGTCGGCCACAGGCAGTTCCGCGCGCTGGGCGTCGATGGCCTGCAGGCGCTTTGCAAGACCCCAGGCGTCATCTACGACATCAAGGGTCTGTTCCCCAGACATGTCACGGATGGGCGCTTCTGATGAAGGTTCTGGTCACCGGCGCCGCCGGCTTCATAGGCTATCACGTATCGAAGCGGCTGCTGGAGCGCGGCGATGAGGTTGTCGGCATCGACAATGTCAACAGCTATTACGATCCGCAGATCAAGGAGGCGAGGCTGGGGCTGCTCGATGAAGCGAGCCGCAAGACCAATGCGGGCTATCATTTCATCCGCGGCAATCTCGCCGACAAAAGCGTGGTTGACGATTGCTTTGCCGACCACGCATTCGACCGGGTGATCCATCTCGCCGCCCAGGCCGGGGTTCGCTACAGCTTGGAAAACCCGCATGCCTATGTCGAAAGCAACATCATCGCCTACGCCAACATGCTGGAAGCCTGCCGCAACAGCGCCGTTGCGCACCTGACCTATGCCAGCACCTCGAGCGTCTACGGCGCCAATACCGACATGCCATTTTCCGAGCACCGGCCGGCCGATCATCCGCTGCAGTTCTACGCGGCGACCAAGCGCGCCAACGAACTGATGGCACACAGCTACAGCCATTTGTTCAGGCTGCCGACGACCGGGCTTCGCTTCTTTACCGTGTATGGCCCCTGGGGGCGCCCGGACATGGCGCTTTTCCTGTTCACCAAGAACATCCTTGCCGGCGAGCCGATCAAACTGTTCAACAACGGCAATCACACGCGCGACTTCACCTATGTCGATGACATCGCTGAGGGCGTCGTGCGGGCCAGCGACAGCCCGGCCACAGCCAACACCGCCTGGAATTCCAGCCATCCGGATTCGGCCACGAGCAGCGCCCCCTGGCGCATCTTCAACATCGGTAACAACAGCCCCGTGAAGCTGACCGCTTATGTCGAGGCGCTGGAAAACGCGTTGGGCAGGAAAGCCATCGTCGAACTGCTGCCGCTGCAGCCCGGTGACGTGCCCGACACCTTTGCCGACACGTCGGCGCTGGAGCAGGCGGTGGGCTATCGTCCGACGACGACGGTGACCGAGGGCGTCGGGCGGTTTGTCGAGTGGTACCTGGCGTATTTTGGACGGGGATAGGCCTGGTCTTGGCGGTTCCCGGCGGATCCGCGCATAGCTGCGTTCCATGACCGCGCAACCAGGGGGAGAGGGGATCGATACGGCTCGCAAACAGGCAGATTGCAATCCATTGCGGTCCCAGGCGCTGTTGAGCGTTTGCATCCCCACGTTCAATCGGCGGGATCGCGTTGCAGCACTGGTTCAGGAGCTGCTGCGCGCGACGTGCCCAGTGCAAATATGTGTCCATGTCGACGGTTCGACCGACGGGACAAGCGAAGCGCTTGCGGAGATCGCGTCACGCGATGCCAGATTGGTGGTCACAGCTGGCCCGAATGGCGGCAGAGGGGTCGCGATGTTTTCGGCGATCGCTTCCGCCACTGGCGACTATTGCATGATTTTCGATGACGACGACGATCTCTTCACCGATCGATTGCCGGAGGTTTGTGAGCGTCTCTCCCGGCAAGGTGCCGATGAGAGGATTGCGGGATTCGTGTTCTCCATGGTTCTCGAGGGACCGGATGCAGCAGCAAACCGGTTCCCGTCCGAGCGCACAAACCTGATCAGGATGCGAGCCGACGAAGGTGTAGTCGGCGACAGGAAAGAGGTCATCAGAACTGCCTTGTTGAAACAGGTTGCCGTGCCCCCTGCGGGGCGGTTCCGCCGCGTTCCAACATCTCTTCTCTGGTCCAGATTGGCGATCGAACACGATGTCATTTGTGTCAACGTCGATGTCGGGCGAAAGAGGTATTTGGCGGAGGGGATGACCGCAAGAATTCGGCTTCTTCAGCGGCAAAATGCGTACCCGATGTTGTTGCTGAACTTGAATTACATCAGGGCATTCTGGCTTGGGCGATATCGCTCGGGCCGGTTCCTGAGCAAGGCGGTCCTTGCCTGCTTGCGCTTTGGTGCGTTGAGTTTTCCCTTCTTGCTCAAGAGGTCACTAGCACGGGTGATCTCATGAACATAACCAGCCTGTGGAAATTCGTGGAGGCCGTTGTCATACGAATTGTGCCGGGCCTTTTGAACATAGTGACTTTACTATACATCGGAAGCCATCTGGAAACTGTGCAGTATGGGATTTTCAGCACGACGATTGCGACCGTTTTATTCATCTCGACGCTTGTTTTTGGAACCGCGACCTATTCGATAATGCCGGTTTCTGCAAAAATGCATGCCGCTGCAATGGGTAGAGAGTACGTATCGTCTGTTTTGGCTGCGCTGGCCATTGTGGCGTTGTTTGTGATCCTGGCTGGATCGGCGCTGGCGTGGTTCGGATTTGGCAACGCCGTCGCCGCAACCATCATCGTTTCGTTCGGCTTGCACACCGCACTTCAAGAGGTCCTGAGGTCGCAACTGCGGTTGTGGGCGTACGGTTGGTCAGCGATCAGCCAGGCTGTCGCATACCAGGCGGGAGCGGTATTCCTGCTTGCCGGAGATGCAAAAGTAGGTTCTGCACTTACGGCCTTTTCGCTCAGCTATTTCGCCGGAGCGCTGATTTCATTTGCCTTGCTGGGACCGATGAATCTGAGGCGGCCGCGCCTTTCCTACCTTGGCGGGTCTCTGGCCACAGGCTGGGCATTTGTGCTGAGCAATCTGGCCGAGAGCGGTGTGTTCGTCGGCATTCGATACATCATCTTGATGTTTGGCTCTCAGGCTCTTCTCGGCGTCTTCTCGTTTTGTGTCGATCTCTCGCAACGCTCCGTCGGCTTCTTCATGAATGCGGCCAGTTTCGTGTTCGTGCCGCGGGCGTTTCTCAATGCCGCAAATGGAGAGGTCAGGGAGTTTCGGCGTGGATTGTTCGAGGGCGCGACCATTGCGCTGATTTTTGCAGTTGCGTCTGCAGTGGGGATAATCGGCGTGTTTTTTTCCGGCTATGCATCCGGATGGCTGGGAAGGTCATTTCACCCAGCGGTCTTCGCGATCGTTTCCTGCGCTGTCCTGGTAAACAGGACGAAAAAGGTGGTCATCGATCCGTTTGCGCTCCGCTCGAACAACGCAAGGACGCTGACCTATTCCTACGCGGCAGGAGCATTGGCTTGCTGCTGTTTGGCGGCACTGAGTCTGTGGTGGCGGCTGCCGCTTGGCAGCGAAATGGCATTCCTGTCCGGCTATGCCATAGCCGCGGCTTGTTCGTTTTTCGCGTTAAGGGGCGTGATTGCGGACAATGGGCCTGATGCAACGCAGCGAGCCGTTTTTTGTGGCCGGTCGGATGCCGGAAATGAATGAGAAGAAGGCATTCTATGACGAGAAGAACGGCCGGATCGTCCATGTCGGCACGATAGCCGACGACGACTATTGGGATTCCCATTGGGCCGAAGGGATTGTCTTGAGGCCGGATCGCTTTGTAGTCGAAACGACCAAGCGATATCTGACAGGATCGGCCAAGGTCCTGGACGCCGGATGTGGCCTGGCCAACACGGTCTACGGCCTGCATCAGGCGGGCTTTTCCGCACATGGAATCGACTTTGCGCGAAAGACCGTGGGGATGGTGAATCGCGCCGCGCCGCATCTACAAGTGACGGTTGGGGATGTTCGGGCAACAGGCTTCGCGGACGAATTCTTCGATGGAGTGTGGTCTCTCGGCGTGATCGAGCACTTCTTCGACGGGTACAGCGAGATCGTACTGGAGATGCGCCGCATCATCCGGCCGGGAGGAATTGCCTTCGTGACGGTGCCGAGCATTTCTCCTCTCAGGAGATTGAAGGCCAGCATGGGTCTCTACCCCAGGTTTTCAGGTGAGCGGGCCGGATTTTACCAGTTCATCCTTGAGCCATCTTCGATTGTTTCCGGGTTCGAGCAGCACGGCTTCAAGCTTCTGGAGACACGACCAAGGGGTGGCTTCAAGGGGTTGAAGGACGAGACTTTCCTCAAAAAGCCGATGCAGGCTTGGTACGACAGCAGGAACAGCATCATGAGAGGTTTGCGGGCTGCTGCCGATCGGTTGCTCGGCCCGTTTTCGCATCATACGCGGCTCTATGTGTTCCACAGGATATAGCGCGGATGTCTGGTCCGAGTGGACACAGACCGGCGAACGAAATTGACGGTGAGGCAGTGTCGATGTTGCGAAAGTTTATGCGCGCGAACGTAGCCGTTTCCGAGTTGCTGGACAGCGTTCTACCCATGCGCCTTCGTATCGACGGCAACCGAACTTTTGCGACGGAGATAGCGCCTGCCTGGCTTGCCTCCGATGCGCTGGTTTACGACCTCGGCGGGGGTGCAAGGCCGTTCGTCGGCCTATCCGAGAAGCGGCGCCTGAGGCTTTTTGTCGTTGGGGTTGATCTGGACGCGCAGGAATTGTCGAAAGCGCCGCGCGGAATATACGACGAGGAGATTGAAGCGGACCTTACCTCGTTTGAGGGCAGGGGCGATGCTGATGTGGTGATCTGTCAGGCGACGCTCGAACACGTCCGCGATGCTGAAGGTGCTTTGCGTGGCATTGCCAGTTGCGCGAAGCCGGGAGGCGTGGTCGCCATTTTCTCGCCCTCGCGCAACGCTGTTTTCGCAAGGTTAAATCGGGTCCTGCCAGAGGGGGTGAAGCGACGGTTGCTTTTTGCGATCTTTCCCGAAAAGGGCAAGGGTCATGACGGGTTTCCGGCTTTTTACGACAAGTGCCTGCCCAGTGAGGTCGAAACAATCGCAAAACGGAACGGCCTGGAACTCATCGAGCGTCGTCTGTTCTGGAAGAGCTCCTATTTCTATTTCTTCGTGCCGGCCTTTCTCGCCTGGCGCATCTGGTTAGGCGTTTCGGCGCTTTTTCTCGGCAAGGATGCTGCCGAAACCTACGCCTATGTCTTTCGGCGAAAACAGTGAATCCCTGCAGCTCATGAAAAGGAAGCTCGCGCTGGTCGCCATTCCGCTCGACATCAGAGGTGGAGCTGAAACCATCCTGAAACTGGTTGCGCAGGCACTTGCGCGCCGTCCCGACTGGGACGTCGAAATCGGCTTTCTGGGCGGCCAGGCGGCGGGGGATGCCGTTGGGCCACTCCAGGATGAAATTCGGCGCAGTTACGGCTTCGGCGGCGGCAAAGCGATGAGCGAGCTTTTGCTTGCCCCGCGGCTGATCCGGCATCGGTACGATTTGGTATTCTCAAGCCACACGCGGGTGAATTCGTTCCTGGCCGCTGCCCGAAGCGTCGGGGTTCTCAAGAGCCGCAGGTTGGTCGCTCGCGAATCCACGGTACTTCTGGATCGCTTCAATGGCCCTCGCGCACTGACTTACAGGGCGCTCTACGCTGCCTATGGCAGCCAGGACATGGTTGTCGCGCAAACGAGCTACATGAATGAACGCCTGCGTGACGTGTTGCCCCGGCGAGCCATCGATAAACTGTGTACGTTGCCCAACCCGGTTGACGAAGATCTCATCGTCAAAATGTCCACCGAAATGTTGGCGGAGGACGACGCGAAGATGATTTCCCGTCGTCCGCAGATTGTCTGGTGCGGCCGGCTGATCGAGGTAAAGCGGCCAACGATCGCGATTGACGTGCTCGCCGAGATCAGGCGAAGAACCGGCGAAGATTATGAGCTTAGCATGGTTGGGGCGGGACCCATGGAAGCGGAGCTAAGAGCCTACGCCGGCAAGTTCGATCTGGACTCTCGAATAAATATGCTCGGCCAGAGAGACAATCCATTTCCGCTGTTTCGTGCATCGCGCGCCGGCCTGCTCACCTCGGCGATGGAAGGATTTCCAAACGTCCTTCTGGAAATGATGGCTTGCCGGATTCCCGGCATCGTCACCACGCCCTGTGCGGGAGATCTGGACACGCTGTCCGGCCTCGAGATTTCAGCCGGATTTGGCGTGTTGGAAATCGCGGATGCACTGCTGAAGGTCATGCACGCCGGCGATCGGTCGGCCTTATATGGGGAGACCCTGTCGGAAAGGTCGCCTGGGCGATTTGCGGATATGCTGTTAGGAGCGCCTTCGCCATATCCGGGCGGGAGCCAATGATGCCGGCTGCTCGCAGCAAGATAATCATTTCGATAAACACGTCCTGGAATGTCGTCAATTTCCGCAAGGGGCTGATCGAGGGCTTGCGGAGCCATGGCTATGACATCGTCATCGCGGCGCCGAGAGACGAATACTCTTCGCTGATATCGGCCATGGGCTGCCGCTACGTCGAACTCGAAATGGACAATTCCGGCATGTCGCCTTTGCGGGACATGGCACTTCTGTGGCGCTTCTGGCTTCTCTTGCGGCATGAGAGGCCGTTGGCGTTTGTCGGGTTTACGATCAAGCCCAACGTGTTCGGCTCCATCGCCGCCAATCTGAACGGCGTTCCGGTCATAAATAACATTTCCGGACTGGGGACAGCATTCGTCCGCGGTGGCCTCCTGCTCAGAATTGCCAAGGCCTTGTATCGGGTGGCGCTGGCCCGTTCCAAAATGGTTTTCTTTCAGAATGACGATGACAGGACGCTGTTCGTCATTGGGAATTTGGTTCGCAAGGAGCAGACCGGGCTTTTGCCCGGCTCCGGCATCGACCTCGTGCGTTTTACTCCGTCGTCCGAAGCACGCACCGGGCCTGGTGCGATTGTGTTTCTTCTGGTGGCCCGGCTTCTCTGGGACAAGGGTGTCGGCGAGTTTATCGAGGCGGCCCGTCTGGTTCGCCAGAAGATGCCCGGTGTGCGTTTCCAGCTGCTCGGCTTTCTCGATGTAGAGAACCGGACCGCCGTGAGCCGGCAGCAAGTCGAGCAATGGGTCAGTGAGGGATTGATCGAATATCTTGGCACCACCGACGATGTGCGGCCTTTCCTGCGTGCCGCCGATTGTGTCGTCTTGCCTTCCTACCGGGAAGGAACGCCGCGTTCGCTGCTCGAGGCGGCCGCAATGGGCAAGCCGCTGATCACCACCGACGTGCCCGGGTGCAGGGAGGTGGTGGACCACGCCGTCAACGGCTTCCTGTGCAAGGTGAAGGACCATGATGATCTGGCAAGCAAGATGATCGAGTTTGCGATGATGGATGATGCCTCCAGGGGCCGGATGGGAGTGGAGGGCAGAAACAAGGTCGAGCGGCAATTTTCGGAGACTATCGTCATCGCGAAGTACATGCAGCAAATAGAAGAGCTGGATGGCCTCGTGGCGAAAGAATGAAAGGGCTTGACGGACAGTTGGGCTGGATGGAGGACGGCCCTCGGAGCGGCGCGCCGGGACTATCAGGGGATGGTCCTGACCTGCAAACCCGTTGCTACCGGAACGCCTTGCGATGGCAAGATCGCTTCGAAGGTTGGCGATATCCTGTTTGTGCAGTGCTCGACAGCCAAGGGGAAGACCTGGCTACCATATTTACGCAGGGTCGAATTCTCTGCGGCGAGTCGGTTCAAGCCGGTCCAATGTGCAAGTCTTGCCGAACGGCCGCGGATTGGATGCTCTTGCGGCGAAATGAATGGATCTGTCCTGACCCCGGCAGACGGTTTTCCTGCATTTGAGTATTTGTGGTCTTCTGCTGGGTAACGTCGCTTTCCGAGATTCTTGGTCGAAACTGTTCATTCGATATAGCTAAAGTACTGTGCTAGGACAGTTACGAATCAGCCTAAATTGCCGCCAACGCGAAATGTGTTGGAATTGTGATCGGAAAACTGCTACGTGCTGATCTGCTTTCTTTGAGTTGGTGCGTCCGAAGGTGGATGCAGAGGGGATCAAAGACGGATGAATCTGTGAGCAAAACTGCGCCTGCCGTATTTGCGCGTCATTGGGGATCGGCGGCTGCAATCTGGGTGTGCCGGGCAATTCGCGTCTCGAAGTCTTTCGCCTCGACGATAACGTTTGCCTCAATCTTGTTGGCTCTGAACAGACGGTCGGCCATTCAGCCGTCCGGTGGTGGGCGGTGGGGTTGACCTGCCGGATTCGATTTTGGCGGCGCGGTTCTGACCGCTGGCGTGCTCGCGGCGACGCAGTGCGACGTTAGCTACTGACGGAGATTGCCGGGGGTGAAGCAGGTGTGATTCGTCCCAAAAGGGTGAGTTGCAGGTTTGGGTGGGGTGAAAATGAGGATTCGTAGTGGGCTGGGGGCTGCTTTCGTTTTTGTTGTATTCGCCGCAGAGGGCATTCTGTTTGCAACGCCCGATGCTTTCGCCCAGGAGGCCTGTTCCTGTCTTGCGACCGTGCCGGCGTCCGCCGGTGCGATAGGTCGCCTTACACAGGTCCATGGAAACGTTCAGATGTCCCAGTCCGGCGGTTATGCTGGCGTCGGTCCCGAAGCGCCAGTGTATTCGGGCGCGCGCATCATGACCGGGGCAGAGGCGTCCGCTTTGCTGGCGGTGGGTGCCAACTGCGCATTCGATATTCCTGGCAACACCACGATCAAGGTCGATCCTGTCGAAGGTGGCATGTGCGTTTCGCTCGATACGCCAGTTGCGACGGTTGTGCCTGCCAGCTCGGAGCCTCTCATGTTGCCAGCTCTCTTGGGCGCCGCCGCGGTTGGTGGCGCCGCCGCTCTTATTACCGGGCTGCAGGACGACGATGACGCTGTCAGCCGATAGCCGAGGTCCGACACCCGCTGTTTTGCGCAATTTTGTCGAATGCGTCATTCGCCTTCGTGCGGGTGGCGCATTTGTGTTTTGTCGTGGCGAGGCTTCTGGCGGTCAACCGTCCGGACGCGATATTACGGGATCGGGCGCTCGTGCCCATTGGAAAGCGGAATGCGAAAAGGTCGGGTGCCAGCAGCGTAAGTCGTTTCGGCGGATTTGGCCGGCTGTTCAAGAGCGGGACCCACTGATCGGCATCTTCGATTCTGCAAGGCGTAATGCAGGCACCGTGACAGCGTTGCTCGCATCGCTGGCGATATCTGCTTGCGCCAGCACCCCGTCGACATCGACGTCATCCACAAATCCTGTCAGCGCCCTTCAGCCGGCTGCGTCCTCCACGGCTCTTTCAGGCGGCGGCACACTGCAGGTGGTGAAGGACCTGCCGCCGCCGCAGAATACGCAGAATGGCGGCGAGCAACCCCTATCTGCCAATGATGTGCTGGAGGTTAGCGTGTTCCAGGTCGACAATTTGAACAGGACTGTTCAGGTCGACGCAGGCGGGCAGATTTCGCTTCCGCTGATCGGAACGATGACTGCGGCCGGCAGAACCTTGCGTCAGCTCGAGAAGGAAATCGAGACTGCCTACGGTGAAAAATACCTGCAAGCGCCTGATGTGACGATTTTCGTCAAGGAATCGATTGGCCGGCGCATCACGGTCGATGGTGAAGTCAACAAGGCCGGTATCTATCCTGTGTCCAGCGGTGCTTATTTGCTGGACGCGATCGCCCTTGCCGGGGGCTTCAATCCGGTCGGTGATGCCGGCAAGGTCTTCGTCTATCGGAATATCGGCCAAAACAAGCTCGTGGCAAACTACAATGTCGAGGAAATCCGGGCCGGCAAAAATCGCAACCCACGCATCTATGGTGGCGATGTGATCGTCGTTTTTGCTTCCAAGTCGAAAATCGCGATGAACAATTTGAAGGATGCCCTGGGCCTCGCGTCCAGCGCGGCCCGCATTGCGGTCATTCCTTAGGACAGGGCACGATACGGACAACCCCAGGGTCACCTCGCACATGCTCGATCGTAACAGGCAGTCCCAACTTGCCGGATCCCGACAGGCCCTGTCTGCGGACCTCCCCTATGACGTGCCGCAAAACTACGGTCCTTATGGTCGTGACCATGGCGGTCGGGATGACGGGTTCAACCCGCTCAAGCTGTTGTTTTACATTGTCCAGTACCGTTGGTTGATCGTCATGATGGCCGCTGCCGGGCTTGTCGCCGGCGTCATCGTGACAATGATGCAGACACCAAAATATCTGGCAACGACGCAACTCGAAGTGCTGGTCCCCTCGGCGAAAGTCTTTCAGGACATCGAAGTTGTTTCCGAAAACAGCGACGTCAGGGCCTTCCTGACCGCCCGTGAAAAGCTGAAGAGCCGCGCGCTGGCTCAGCGCGTGGCCTTCCAGCTAGGGCTTGGCGAAAAGCCGGACTTCCTGTTTCCGACGCCGAGCTTTTCGCTGAGCAACATTGTCTACCGGGCGTTCGGACTTTCGAAGTCGCCTTCCATTGAGGAGAAAACGCCCGAGGAGCGCGAGGCAATCGCCATCAAGCGAATCCTGGACGACCTGACGGTCAATCTGGTCACCAATACAAGCCTGCTGTCGATCACCTTTGTCGATCAGAAGCCGAAATATGCAAGCGACGTAGCCAATCAGGTCGCACAGAGTTTTATCGATCAGCGACTGGACCAGACCAGCGAGACCTCTGATCTGGCAAGGCAATTCATCCAGGAACAGGTTCTGCAGGTGAAGCAAAAGCTGCAAAAATCCGAGGAGGAATTGGTCACCTACGCAAAAGACGCCGGCATCACGGTCACTGGCGACGACAAATCGCTGATCGACTCTAACATCGAAGCCCTGAACACCGCGCTGGCCATGGCGATCCAGGAGCGCCTGGATGCGGGGCGGGTCGTGAGTCAGATAGAAAAGGGACGCGGATCAAGCCTCGGCCCGGTTCTGGAAAGCGAAGGTCTGCAGAAGCTCAGCGAAAAGCTGGCGGATCTGTCCAGCCAGTATCAGCAGAAACTGGGCATCCTGAAGCCTGGTTATCCGGAAATGCAGCAATTGCAATCGCAGATCAAGGAACTGCAGCGGCTCTATGACAATGGCGTTCTTGCGATAACGGATTCGTTGCGACTGAAATACCAGGAAGCGCAAGGCAAGGAGGCCGACCTAAAATCCAAGCTCGCGGAAATGGAGAGACAGCAGGCCGTCTTCAACGACAAAAATATCAAATACACGATCCTGAAGCGTGAGGTCGATTCCAATCGGTCGCAGTACGACAGCCTTATCACCAAGCTGAATGAAGTTGGGGTTAGCTCGGAACTCAAGACGCAAAGCGCCGCGATCGTCGACTTCGCTTCGCTGCCCGTAGCCCCCTATTCTCCACGCCTGAGCATCAATCTTGCAATCGCGCTGGCGCTTTTCATGGCTTTGACTGCATCGATCATCTACATCATCGAGCTCTTGAACAACACCTTCACCAATCCGGAGCAGGTCGAGAAAGAGCTGGGACTGGCGATGCTCGGCATCCTGCCGCTTGTCGACGACCGCGAACTCATAGCCAGCATCGCCGATCAAAAATCCGGGCTCTCGGAGGCCTATCGTTCGTTGCGAACATCGCTGCAGTTCTCCGGTGCGGAGGGTGCGCCGCGATCGCTGCTGGTGACCAGTTCGGAACCTTCGGAAGGCAAGTCGACCACCTCGTTCAAGCTCGGCCAGGATTTCGCGGCGCTCGGCGCAAGGGTTCTGCTGGTCGATGGCGATCTTCGCAAACCGAACCTGCATCGGCTGTTCGGTCTCGACAACGCGATCGGGTTGAGCAACCTTCTGACGAATACCGTTCGCAAGGATGATCTGGCGGGCATTTTCAGGACGACGAAATACCCTAACGTGACTGTACTGACGTCCGGGACCATTCCGCCGAACCCGGCCGACCTTCTCTCTTCGCAGAAGATGGCGCTGATCTTGACGAATCTCGGCAAACGCTTCGATCTGGTCATCATCGATGCTCCACCGGTCGTCGGCCTTTCCGACGGCCCAATCCTCAGCCGGCTGGCGGAAGGCACGTTGATGGTCGTTTCCACCAACCAGGTCACGCGCAAATCAGCCAAGACGGCGCTCAGGCGTCTGCGGGCGGCCGGTGCGAATGTGATCGGAGGGGCGATGTCGAAGTTTGCAGTGAACAAGTTCGACTACAACTATGCCTACAAATATATGAACTACCAGTACTACGACTACGGCGCGAGCACCCCGAAAATCGAAGGCAAAGTCGATGATGGAGCAGGCCAGCCCGCTCACGCGAAATCTCCTGCGGTCAGGCGTTTGGTTCGTCGCCTCCGTTCTAGTGTTGGCCGCTTCGTCGATCGGGCTAAGTCGGCTCCTTGAGGCCGGGACGCCAGCCGTCTCGCTTGCGATCGATCCGCTGAACATAAATGCGTTGATAGGTGACATCACCGGTGACCTGAACGAAACAGGCAGTGGTCCTGATCTGGATGCTTTGGCTGCCAAGGCGAGGGGTGCGCTTCGCTTCAATGTCGCGGATGCCCGGCTCTACAGCCTATTGGGCGAGATCAAGTACCGGCAAGGCGAGAAGGACGAAGCCTTTGAATTCTTCGACCAGGCTCGAAAACTGTCCAAGACGGAAATCCATGCACTTCAGAGATCGATCGACCGTTCGATCGAGTTAGGTGATCTGTCACGCGCGGTCGCCGAGATCGACACATTGCTACGCCGGTGGCCGGACCGCTTTCCAATCATCGCGGCGGGCATGCCGGCGATTCTTTCAAATCCGGACGGATACCGGGCTGTCCTGGCAGCCATAAAGATAAAGGCTCCGTGGAGGTCCAATCTTTTTTCTGCCCTTGGTCAGGATCCGCAAGGCCTGCGCGCGGCAAGTCAACTGTTGCTCGACCTTACCGGATCGAGTTCACCACCGACATCGAAGGAACTGTCTGCGGTGATCAACGGCTACATCAGGCAAAAGGACTACGAGCCAGCCTATCGGCTGTTCCTTTTCAGCCTGTCCGATCAGGAGCGGACGCTGGGTGGCTATATTTTCAACGGCGGCTTTGAACCCGTCCGCAGCGGCAAGCCCTTCGATTGGCAGGTTCACGATCGCTCCGGTCTGGAAATTACCTTTGCCGGGTCGCGCGATGTCGGCGAAAGCGACAGCGGAGCCACCGTTCGATTTTTGAACACGCCGGTGAAGAACGCCGCGCTCCAGCAATATGTCGAATTGCCTCCCGGCTCCTACAGGATTTCCCTGATTGCCTCCGGGAGAAACCTGAAGTTGCCAAAGGGGCTGTTCTGGTCCATCCGCTGCGCAGATCCGGCAAGCGAAATAGCCCGATTCAACATTCCGGCAGGCACATTCAACCGGCAGTATCTGAGCCTTGATTTTGCGATCGGACCGAGCGCGTGTCCGATGCAATTGTTGCGGCTGGAAACAGCCGCCATCGCCGAAAGCTGGCGATTTCGATACGTCGGCACGTTGGTCATGCACAAGCTGAGCATCGAAAGAGTTTCATTGTGAGAGCGCGCTCGAGCCGGTCCACGGAATGGGAAAAGTATCTGCTTGGGTCGGTTCTTTTCCTGTCGATGCTGATTGGCGGCGGCACGGCGAGTGGCCTCTACACCGAAACGCTGATCGAAATTGCAGCGATCGTCTCGGCCGCGGCCATCTTTTCAAGGCCATCGGGGCAGAGCATCCCTCGTCCGGTCTTGTGGCTGCTTGCCCTGACCCTTGTCGTGTTCTGCCTTCAGATCGTGCTGCTGCCTGCGGCCCTGTTGAGCGGATTGCGGCCGGAGCCGCTGCTCGCCACTCCGTGGCTCGCCGGCGAAACCCGGCTGCGCTTCGTCAGTGTCGGCGTCGGGCGCACGATCGAGTGCTTTCTGTATTTTTCGGCGGGGGCAGCATTCTTTCTGAGCGTTATCCGCTTGCGTACGGATCAGGTCTACGGCCTTCTGCCGTTCTTTTTCATGGGTGTCATCTGTAACGGATTGGCTGCCGCGATCCAGTATTCACTCTCCGATACGGTTGCCATAGAAGGGTTGTTGCCGTTCACGATCAATGCGGGACTGTTTGCCAACCAGAACCACTTTTCGGCGTTGCTGTTCGTTTCCATCCCTTTCGTTGTCTGCCACGGCCTTTTCCGCGGGCACCTTCTGTCTGGATCGCTCGGATTGATAATGCTGTTGCTGCTGCTTCTGGCCGCCGGTTCGCGCGCCGGTATCCTGATAGGATTGGCGATCACCATAATATCGGTTGTCTTTCTGTCCGCTCGCTCCAGGCTAAGTCGGTATGGCGTCCTTGCGGTCTTCATCGGCCTTTCGCTCTACACGATAGGCGCGTGGACGAAGATCGATGCGGAGGTGGTTGATCCGGAATTTGGCCGAGCCGAATTCGCCCGCACCACGATTGCGGGGATTGAAGAGAATTGGGCGACAGGTGTGGGTTTCGGCAGCTTTCAGAAGGTCTACCAGATTTACGAAAAGGGCGAGATGATCTTCAAGCCCTACGTCAATCACGCTCATAACGACTATCTGGAGCTGGCACTCGAGGGTGGCGCGCCCGTCGTTCTTCTGATCGCGGCTTACCTGACATTGCTTTTTGCGTCGTCTGTCGGGGTTCGGCGGGAGCCGCTGCAGAAAGCCGCGTTCCTTTCGGTGTCTTTTCTTCTCGTTCATTCGCTGGTTGATTATCCCTTGCGCACAGCGGCGCTTGCGATGGTTTTTGCCTACATGAATGGCATCATCTTTCACAAAGGCTTTGCTGTGCGGTTGAGCCAAAGGGGCGGGTCGACCGAGACCCATCATGACGATTTGCTTGTTCCCGCCAGGCCGTTGACGTTGGCGAAATGAGAGCAGGTGGATTTGCCGGGATTGCCGCCGGACGCGGTCCGGTCGTTTGTCGATTGCCGAGATTGACAAGCCATTGCGTGGAACCTAAGCACAAGCAGCAAGGCCAGGGGGCTTTGGCATGTCAAGGAGAGCTTCTTGAAAGGAATTATCCTTGCCGGGGGCAGTGGAACGCGCCTTTATCCGCTAACATTAGCAATCTCTAAGCAGATTCTGCCGATATACGACAAGCCGATGATCTATTATCCGCTAAGCGTTTTGATGCTCGCGGGTATCCGAGAGATTCTGGTCATTTCAACACCGCGTGACCTGCCGGTCTTTCGCGATCTGCTTGGCGATGGATCGGAGTTCGGGCTCGATCTGTCCTATGCCGAGCAACCGCAACCCAACGGTCTGGCGGAAGCCTTCATCATCGGCCGGGATTTCATCGGCAAGGACAGCGTGTCGATGATCCTTGGCGACAACATCTATTTCGGCGATGGGCTGTCGCAGCTTTGTCGCGCCGCGGCCTCGCGCGAAAAGGGTGCTTCGGTGTTCGCCTATCATGTCGAGGATCCCCAGCGTTATGGTGTCGTATCCTTCGACAAGGCCACCGGGACGGCGCTGACGATTGAAGAAAAGCCGCAGAACCCGAAATCCAACTGGGCTGTCACCGGTCTCTATTTCTACGACAATGATGTCGTCGACATCGCCCCCTCCATAAGGCCCTCGGCGCGCGGCGAGCTTGAGATCACGGCGGTCAACAATGTTTATCTCGAGCGCGGCCAGTTGCATGTGCACCGGCTGGGGCGTGGCTATGCCTGGCTCGACACCGGTACGCAAGACAGCCTGCACGAAGCGTCTTCCTTCGTGCGCACCATCGAGCATCGCCAAGGCATCAAGGTCGCCTGTCCGGAAGAGATTGCCCTTGAACAGGATTGGCTGACGGCGGACCAGGTTCTGCGTCGCGCCGACCGCCTAGGCAAGAACGAATATGCCGCCTATCTGCGCCGGCGCGTCGTGGACCTGTCGGAGGGCTAGATGCTGGAAGTCAGGTCCCTTGGCATCGATGGCGTGCTGGAAATCGTGCCGAAGCGGCATGGCGACGCGCGCGGGTTCTTCGTCGAAACCTACAATGCCGAACGCTTTGCGCAGGCTGGGATAGATCTGCTTTTCGTGCAGGACAATCATTCCTATTCTGCCGCGGCAGGCGTTTTGCGAGGGCTTCACTACCAGCTCGCGCCGCGGGCGCAGGACAAGCTGCTGCGCGTCATCCGCGGCAGTATTCTCGACGTTGCGGTGGACATTCGCCGCGGCTCGAAAACCTTTGGAAAATGGGTCGCGCTCGAAGTGTCGGCCGAAAAGGGCAACCAGATTCTGGTGCCGAAAGGCTTCGCGCACGGCTTCGTGACGCTCGTCGCCGACACCGAGGTCCTGTATAAGGTCACCGACACCTATTCGCAGGCGCATGACCGGTCAATTCGTTTCGACGATCCCGCCATCGGCATCGAATGGCCGTCATTGTCCGGCGGGTTCCAGCTTTCGGACAAGGACCTGAAGGCGCCGCTATTGGCCGCCGCCGAGGTGTTTGCCTGATGATTGCCAAAGGATGAGGACAGTGGCATGAATTTTCTGGTGACAGGCGGTGCTGGCTTCATAGGCTCGGCGGTATGCCGGCATCTGTGCGCCAACCCGGCCTATCGCGTGACCAATCTCGACAAGCTCACCTATGCGGGCAATTTGGCCTCGCTGCGGCCGATCGAGAACGCGCACAATTACCGCTTTGCGCAGGCCGATATCTGTGACGAGAAGGCAGTGCTCGACATCCTGCGCCGGGACGATATCGACATCGTCATGAACCTCGCCGCCGAGAGCCATGTCGACCGCTCGATCGACGGGCCGGGCACGTTTATCGAGACCAACATCGTCGGCACCTACAAGATCCTCAATTCCGCGCTGGAATACTGGCGCGGCCTGCCCGAGGACAGGAAGAGCCGCTTCCGCTTCCATCATGTCTCGACCGACGAGGTGTTCGGCGATCTGCCTTTCGATGGCGGCATGTTCGTCGAGGAAACGCCTTATGCGCCGTCCTCGCCCTATTCCGCCTCCAAGGCGGCGTCGGACCATCTGGTGCGAGCCTGGCACGAAACCTATGGCCTGCCGGTCGTGCTTTCCAACTGCTCGAACAATTACGGACCCTATCACTTTCCCGAAAAGCTGATCCCGCTGGTCATCCTCAATGCGCTCGACGAAAAGCCGCTGCCGGTCTATGGCGCCGGCGCCAATGTGCGCGACTGGCTGTTCGTCGAGGATCACGCGCGCGCGTTGGAACTCGTCGCCACGAAAGGGCAGCCGGGCGAAAGCTACAATGTCGGCGGCAATTCCGAGCGGACGAACCTGGGCGTCGTCGAGACGATCTGCGATCTGCTCGACACCAGGCGTCCCCGGGCCGGTGGCAAGAGCTATCGCGACCTGATTTCCTTCGTCACCGATCGTCCCGGCCATGATCGCCGCTACGCCATCGACGCATCGAAGATCGGCCGTGATCTCGGCTGGGCGCCCAACGAGAACTTCGACAGCGGCCTGGCCAGAACCGTGGACTGGTTTCTCGACAACAAATGGTGGTGGGGGCCGATCCGCGAAAAGCACTATGCCGGTGAAAGACTGGGCGAAGCGCGCAAGGGGGCCGCGTGAGGCTCGTCGTCACCGGACGCGAGGGCCAGGTCGCGGCAAGCCTTCTGGAGGCCGGCCGGCGACGCGCCGGCGTGGAGGTCATTGCCATTGGCCGGCCGGAACTCGATTTGGCAAGACCCGACATGGTGATCGAAGCCATTGCGGCCGCCAAGCCCGACATCGTCGTGTCGGCCGCCGCCTACACGGCGGTGGATCAGGCCGAGGATGAGCCCGATCTGGCATTCGCGGTGAACGCCGTTGGCGCCGGCAAGGTGGCGGAAGCGGCAAGCCGGCTTGGCGTTCCCGTCATCCATCTTTCGACCGACTATGTCTTCGACGGTTCGAAGGACAGCGCCTATGTCGAGACCGACGCGACCGCGCCAGCCAGCGCCTATGGCGCCTCCAAGCTAGCCGGCGAGCAGGCGGTGGCGGCAGCCAGCCCGCATCACCTGATCCTGCGCACGGCATGGGTCTACAGCCCGTTCGGCAAGAATTTCGTCAAGACCATGCTGCGGCTTGCCGCCGACCGCGACGAGATCGCCGTGGTGGCCGATCAATGGGGAAATCCCACATCCGCGCTTGATGTCGCCGACGCAATCCTGCATGCAGCAGCACAGCTCAATGACGGCAAGAGCTTCGCCGGCATCTATCACCTGGCCGGAACCGGCGAAGCCAACTGGAGCGGCTTTGCCCGTCATATCCTGGACACAAGCCGCGTGTCTGGTGGCCCTTGGGCGCGGGTACGGGACATTGCTACAATAGACTATCCAACCAAGGCGCGCCGCCCCGCCAACTCCCGGCTATCGAGCGCGAAATTCGCCTCCGCGTTCGGCTGGGATGCGCCGGACTGGCGGAAGTCGACGGAGACGGTGGTGCGGCGGCTTCTCATCGATGGGACGAAATAGGCATTGATGGCATGAGCAAGCATCCGTCACTCGAAAATATGCGCGATGGTATACCGGCCGGCGAGGTGGCGCCGAAGGCGCGCGCCAAGGCGAAAGCCGCGCGGCCTGGAAAACACGACGGTTCACTTCGTGACCTGTACAACGCGCATCGTGGCAAAGTGTCGGATAAATGGTCAATCTATCTGAGCACATACGACCATATTTTTTCAGAGTATCGAAACAAGCCGGTTCGGATTCTGGAAATTGGAGTTCAGAACGGCGGTTCCTTGGAGATATGGCAAAAATATTTTCCGAATGCGGAAATTATTGTCGGTTGCGACATCAATCTGGCCTGCGGCAATCTGGTTTTTGATAACAAGAAGATTGAAATATCGGTAGGTAATGCCAATACAGATGAAGTAGAGCGCGATATCGTTGCGAGGTCGGAGAAGTATGATATTATAATTGATGACGGATCGCATTTGTCATCGGATATAATCTGCTCGTTCGCTCGATACTTCCCCCATCTTTCTGAAGGGGGGATCTACATAGCGGAAGATCTGCATTGCAGTTACTGGCAGGAATTCGACGGCGGTCTCTATGATCCTCTTTCCTCGATGTCGTTCTTCAAGCGCCTGCTTGACGTGGTCAACCATGAGCATTGGGGACTGGATCGTCGTCGGGTCGATGCCCTGGCCACTTTCGCGGGCAGGCACCAAGCCGCATTCGATGAAGCTTCTCTCGCGTCGGTTCATTCGGTTGAGTTCTTGAACTCGCTTTGCGTTGTTACGAAGCGGCCGATTCCGGAAAATATCCTGGGCGCGCGCAGCGTGCACGGCCTGGCTGCGCTCGCCGACGGGAGCGTGGTGCCTCTCGACGACACGGAGAGCAAGGCGACCGATCAAACCGGAAATCCGTGGTCGTTACGGTCGACGACTATGGAAGAGGAGATCGAAACCAACAGGCAACTGGTAAAACACCATGGAGTGCAGATCGAGGCCTTCTCTAGTGAGATAGTCGAAATGCGCGAACAGCTCCGGAATCGCGAAGACGAAATCGCGCGGGCAAGGGCGCTGGCCATCGCCAGGGCCGAAGAGATCGAAGTCCTGCGAAAAGAACTGTCGGTTGCGCACGTGGCGGCGAGCACGTTGCTTGCGGATCGCGACAATGCATACTCCGAGGAAACCCGTTTGCATGGTGTTCTCGATGCCGTCTATGCCAGTACCTCCTGGCGACTGACCAAGCCTGTGCGCGGGATTGGGAGTGGCATTCGCGCGATCGGCAATACGCCCATGATGGCTCGCCGCTTAGTGGCTCGCGGCGCTTACGCCTGCTGGCACAATCTGCCGCTGCCTATCGACGTCAAGCGAAAGATGAAGAGAGCGATGTTTTCGACCTTCCCTTCGCTGTTTGGCGTTACGAATGCCTACCGCGCCTGGAGAAACATGGAGGCGCCCGACGCGCCCGTGGGCAACAACGAGATGGTCCTGCGCGGGGCGCTCGCCAGTTCTGGCCCGATCTTTGCGCCCGAACCCGTCTATATGCCACGTCTCGAGGCACCGCCGCTGCTCCAGAGGCCGGTGCGCATCATTGCGTTCTATCTGCCGCAATTCCACCCGATCCCCGAAAACGATGAATGGTGGGGACAGGGCTTCACCGAATGGACCAATGTCAGGCCCACAGAGCCGCAATTTGCCGGCCACCAACAGCCGCACGTGCCAGATGCGCTCGGCTATTATGATCTGCGCGATACCGCCGTGCAGCACCGCCAGATCGAACTGGCAAGGCTCTATGGCGTGGAAGCCTTCTGCTTCTATTTTTATTGGTTCGCGGGCAAGCGGCTCTTGGAAAAGCCGCTTGAGAACTGGCTTGAGGACAAGAGCCTCGACATGCCGTTCTGCGTCTGCTGGGCCAATGAGAACTGGTCGCGCCGTTGGGACGGGATGGACCAGGAGATCCTCATCGCCCAGGACCATTCCCCCCAGGACGATCTCGCCTTCATCGCCGAGGTCGCGCCTTATCTTCGCGACCCTCGCTATATCCGCGTCGGTGGCAAGCCGCTGCTGCTCGTCTATCGGCCAAGCCTGCTGCCGGCGGCAATCGAGACAGCGCGGCGCTGGCGGACTTGGTGCCGGGAGAACGGCATCGGCGAGATTTTCCTGGCCTACACCCAATCGTTCGAATCTGTGCCGCCGGACCGATACGGGTTCGATGCCGCTGTGGAATTTCCGCCTAACAATTCCGCACCGCCAAACGTCACGCATACAGTGACGCCGCTGCATGAGGATTTTGCCACGACCGTCTATGACTGGTCGGTTTTCCCGCAGCGCAGCGAGACCTATTCATCCCGCAAATACAAGCTCTTCCGTTCGGTTTGCCCTGGCTGGGACAATACGGCACGCCGCAAGCGCGGCGGCACCGTGTTTATTAACAACACTCCTGCGCTCTACCGCAAATGGCTGGACAATGCCATTGAGGACACCTTGGCCCATGTCGGCGAGCCATCCGAGCGGCTGGTTTTCGTCAATGCCTGGAACGAGTGGGCGGAAGGCGCCCATCTGGAGCCCGATAGCGCCAACGGCCACGCTTACCTGCAAGCGACCCGCGACGCGTTGGAGGCGGCCAACAGGAAATCCAAGTCCCGGATCGTAATCGTTTCGCACGACGCCCATCCCCATGGAGCGCAATTGCTGGCTCTCAATATGGCCAAGGGATTCAAGCTACTTGGCTTTGACACCGATCTCATTGCGCTGGGTGATGGACCGTTACTCGGCCGTTTCGCCCACGCCGCGACCGTGCACAGGATCAACTTACCTGAGCAAGGCGATGCCGATGTGTTGAAACGCTTGGCCACCATCAGAAACAACGGCGCCGAAGTGGCCGTTGTCAACACCACCGTATCGGGTAGGCTCGTGCCGCTGTTGAAGCGGGCGGGGTTCCGCACCGTTAGCCTCGTCCACGAACTGCCCGGAATATTGGCGTCCTATGGTCTTGCTGACGCAGCCGCAGCCATTGTCGAGAGCGCCGACACGGTCGTTTTCCCAGCCGAGATCGTCAAAGTCGGATTCGAAGAGTTCGTTGGCGGGCCGGTCAGCCAGTCGGTAGTCAGGCCGCAAGGACTCTATCTGCGTACGCCCTACCACATCGATGATCGCCAGGGGGTTCGCGAGGCGGTCCGCGCGAAATTACAGCTCTCGACCAACGCCAGCATCATCTTGTGCGCGGGCTATGCCGACCATCGCAAGGGCCTCGATCTTTTCGTTGATGCTTGCCTCAAGGTTATGGCATCCAGATCGGATGCGGTTGCAGTCTGGGTCGGCCATGTCGATACTGTCTTCCACGCCAAGCAAATGCGTCGGGTGAAGGAAGCGGGACTCGAGAACCGCTTCCGCTTTGTCGGATTGGTGGAAAATCCGCAGGAGTACTATTTCGCGGCAGACATCTACGCCTTGACCTCGCGTGAAGATCCGTTCCCCTCGGTGGTGCTCGAGGCGCTTGATGCCACAGTGCCGGTCGTTGCCTTCGAAGGCGCTGGCGGCTTCCAGGATCTGCTGAAGCGTGATTGCGGAATCCTTGTGCAGGCCTTCGACACTGATGAGATGGCCAAAGCTATCGGCAATCTGCTCGACAATCAGGGCGAAGCACGGCGTCTGGGGGGCGTCGGACGTGATATTGTCCGCCAGGAATTCAGCTTCAATCACTACCTGCATGACCTGCTGATTTATTCCGAAAAGCCGTCGCCGCGGGTGTCGGTCATCGTGCCGAACTACAACTACGCCCGATATCTTGGTGCGCGCCTGAGCTCGATCGTCGATCAGACGATAAGACCCTACGAGTTGATCGTGCTTGACGATGCTTCAATCGACGAAAGCGTCGATGTCATTGAGCAGTTTCTGGCCGACTGCGATATTCCGTGCAGGTTGGTCGTGAATGCCGAAAATTCGGGCTCGGTGTTCCGCCAGTGGATGCGTGGGGTCGAAATGGCGCGCGGCGATTACGTCTGGATCGCCGAAGCCGACGATCTTGCCGATCCCGATTTTTTGGCCGAGCTTTTGCCCGCCTTCGAGCGCAAGGAAGTGGTGATGAGCTATTGCCAGTCGCGCCAGATAGACGGCACCGGCCGCGTTCTGTCCGAGCACTATCTCGACTATGTGGCCGATATCGATCGGTCCCGTTGGACGAAGCCCTACATCGTGGACGGCCGCCAGGAAATCGCCGAGGCGCTCTACCTCAAGAACACCATTCCAAACGTCAGCGGCGTTTTGTTTCGGAGGGAGGCGCTCAGGAATGCGTTGGCCAGACACAGCGAAGAGATCATGTCGCTGCGCAACGCAGGGGATTGGGTGACATATTTGCGTCTACTCGAGAATGGCTCGATCGCGTTTTCGCCGCGTTCGCTCAATTCTCACCGCCGGCATCAGTCGAGCGTGACCGTAGGAAATTTCGATCTCAGGCATCTACAGGAGATTAGACAGGTACAGGCCGAGACGATACGGAGCCATGACCTTGGGCCTGTTGCGCTCAAGCGGGCAAGCATCTACGAACGTGAGCTCAGTGAACGATTTGGCATCCCAATTCATGAATGACGACGCTGGCGACCTTCGAAAATCGCATGTCCGTATAGCGTCGAGGAGTATTTAGTGAGAGTTCTTTTTCTCGGAGCGCCAATAGCTCCGCATCTCGACCCGCAGATTGCCTTTGAAAAAAAATTCGAAGTCATTGGATATAACACCGGAAACCTTCTGATAGGGCAGTCCTTATTCGAGGAGCTCCGTTTTGAAGAATTCGGGCAGGGGTTGGGCTATTCCCCACAAGAGGCAAACGAACGTTTCGATATCATCGCCATCTCCGCAGCAAATTTTATCTATAAAGATTTTGATTTATCCTACCTTGCTGATTTTATTGAACCAACAAAACTGCCATGTGTGGTCGCTGGCCTCGGTGCCCAAGCATCGTCCATTGGTAAAAAAGTCACAGATATTCCCGATGGCAGTAAGCGTTTCCTTCGTATCATATCTGAGCGCAGCAAGACCGTGGGCGTGCGTGGCCATTTTACGGCTGAGGTCATGAATGATTTTGGGATAAAAAACGTCACAGAGGTAGGATGCCCAAGTCTGTTTCGCAAATTGCGTCGCAGCTTGAAGATAAAGAGGCCGAGACGAGGCGCTAGGCTGAGAGTTGCAGTGAACGGATCACGCAATGTATTTTTGCATTCGGCCGATCCCGAACCTGCCCGGCGCGTTGAAGCTGATCTTTTGAAGCTATCTGTCCAAAAACAATATCCGTATGTTCTTCAAAACGAAGAACCGGAAATGAAAATGTTGCTTTCCAGAGATGGGCGAGAAAATGATTTGGAGGTCGCCCAGGCAGTGCTCGGGCAGATGGGCATGGACATGGATCCATCGATCTATGTAAAGCATATCATAGAGAACGCAAAAATGTTCTTCGATTTGGCGGAGTGGGATGCGTTCATATCAAAGTTTGACTATTCGGTAGGGACGCGCTTTCACGGAAACCTGATCGCGTTAACCAACGGAGTTCCGGCGACCATAATTTCCCACGACTCAAGGACGACGGAAATGGCGGAACTTATGAGCATCCCGCACGTCCCGGTTGGGAAAGTAGGACAATTAGACGTGGAAGACCTTCTTCATGGTGGTGACTATGATGCCTTTCAGCGCATGTACACCGTCCTGTATGATCGTTTTGCCCAGTTCCTTTCCGAGAACGGGATCAGCCACAGGCTGGAGCAGCAGCACCATGAAGATGGTGCTGCTTCGCCGTTGTCCGACGTCGTAACTAGAGCTGCGTCCTTTTTGCGGCTTCGTTTTGGAAAATCCTAAGGGTGCTCTATGAATTCTGAGTCTCGTCCAGTTTACCGTCGGGCCGGTTACTGTCCGATCTGTGAAGCTAATGTCGAGTTTGCTTCCAACTATGATTGGTATCGCGATCACCTGCTCTGTTCCAGATGTGGATCGATCCCGCGTGAGCGCGCATTGGCTCTTATGCTCACGCGATATATCCCTCATTGGCGTCACCTCGCTATTCATGAATCGTCTCCCACCCCTCGGGGAATTTCTCCGAAGTTGAAGCGCCAATGTGCCGGGTATGTCGAATCACAGTACTTTCCTGGAGAACGCCTGGGCTCGTCGATCAAGGGCTTCCGAAACGAAAATCTGGAAGCGCAGACGTTTGGTGATGCGACGTTCGATCTCGTGGTAACACTTGATGTCATGGAGCATGTGAATATGCCGGAGCAGGTGACAAAGGAGATTGTCCGGACCCTGAAACCTGGCGGCGCTTATCTCTTCACCGTTCCCACCTACAAGGGCAAGACCGACAGTGAGCGCCGTGCGCTCTATGGACCGGATGGTACGATCCAGCATACCGGCGAGCCGGAATATCACGGAAATCCGGTGAGCGACGCTGGTTCGCTCGTGACATTTCACTATGGCTATGACCTTCCGGAACTGATCCACCGATGGTCTGGAATGGATGTCGAGGTGTGCCGTTTTCACGATCACGGGCACGGCATAATAGGCGAATTTACGGAAGTATATCTGGCGCGCAAGCAAGCCCTCTAGGGTGTTTTGTGTGGTGCTGCCGTGAAGAACCTGGTCCATAGTGCCTCCTTCGATTCGGAAGAAGAGGATGCACCATCAAAGCTTGAGATCCACCTAGGTCGTGCGGACATTTATCGCAGCCATAGGACGATTGCGGCGAGAATGACAACGGCTCGGTAGGTGCGAGCGGTTTTCTCGAAGCGGGTTGCGGTGCGGCGGAGCTGCTTGAGCTTGGAGGAACATGCGGTAGTGACAACCTTTATGCAAAAGCCATCAGGCTGGCCGGAGAAGGCTGAAGCGAGCACCCAAGCCCATGCCGGGCCGCTCGATATACCGATAGCTCAGTAACGACACTGGTATCAACGCCACAAAGGTTGCTATCACTGAGGCAAGGAACGGCAAGGACGCTCCATCGAAGGATGCGTAGATCGCCCGGTACAGACCCAAGCGATCCAGGATCACGATAACGACGGGATGCCAGAGGTAAATGCTGAAACTGGCGTTGCCGAGCAGCTTCGCGGCGGGGTTCACGAACCATCTTTGCGGATACAGGGAAACCCCCACGACTGCGCTTGCCAATGTTACCGCCCAAGCGGTTTTGACGCCGGAGCCGCCGCTTTGCCCCAGTATCGTTCCAAAAAATGCAGCGATCTGGCTGGCGAAACAGATCAGGCCGACAATTGTCAGAAGGCTGGCGGCAAAGACTACTCGGCCAATCTGCGGCGAAGTGAGGCGAAGCCTCAACCAAACATAATATCCCGCTATCCCCGCCGCGAAGTAGAACAGGTGAGCCATTAGAGAAAATTGAGAAAAGAGCGCTAATACCCCCTCCGTTCCTTGGAAAGCCAACGCCCAGTTGGCCGCCAAGAATACTGCTACAGCAAGAAACATCACAGAACGAGCAAGACCGGTGATGGCAAACAGCAGGAGCGGCAGGATTGCATAGAACGCCATCTCGACACCGATCGACCATGACGCCATGACGAATCCGGTGACGTGGTTCGGCACAAAGTTGAAGACGAACAGTGCCGAGCTAACGAACTGGGAAAGAGGGATCGTCGTCCCCCACATTGCCCGGCAGAAAGGGATATAGATCAGCATCATAAAGTAGAATAGCGGCGCGATGCGCAGAAAACGTCGAAGGTAAAATTCTCGCAATTCCTGCCGTCTGCCGATCCTTCCACTATACCCAACAAAGAGGCCGAATGCGCTGACTATGTAAAACAGCGGCACTCCGTTGCCAAAATGCGCTGGCACGAACCAAAGATAGCTGGGAACCTGCAGTTGTGGCAGTGCGATCAGATGAACAAGGACAATCGATATCGCCGCGTAGCAGCGCATTGCCAGGAGTCCCGGGAGCTCAACTCGCGAATAGGCATCCTTTAGTACGTGTGTCCCCCCACTCTCGGTGTTCATCCTGCCCTCGACTATCTTGCGGTCTTGCTTCCGACGCTTCGCGATACTCAACGGCTAGCCACCCCCTTAAGGGCTTGCTGATTTGCGTAGCTAGGCGTCTCACCGAGCCTTATCAGGACAATGTCATCTTTGATCTCCAGGCTACCGGGAGCCGGCCAGACAGGCATGGTCGAAAGATGAACGATCGTCTGAAGCACCTGTTCTTGGCTAGAACCACTTAAATTAGAATAGCCGAGCAATTTCATGTAGTAGGCGATTCGCCATGCGTTGCCTCCGTCCCATTCGAAGAAGGAGTAACCGACTGTCGAACCGGGAGGCTTCGGGTAGTTAGTCGCAAATGGCTGTGCGCCAAACACGCTTAAAGCATAGCGGCGCTTTGCGTCAAAACCGGGCGCTGCCGACAGCCTGTCGAAGATAGCTCCCGCCATCAGAGTGTCATGCTTGTCAACCAGGTAACTGGACGCCTGACGATAGTTTTGGACGACCTGGATCTGGAAAAGTGCCACCGCCAGCAAGATGGCCGAGGCTCCGCGGATTCTGGGGCTTCTGCTCGTCACTGCGACATAGGCAAACAGCCATACCGCAATCGGCACCCCGACGAGGCTTCTGACAGGCACGCTGCCTGCAGCAAGGAAATGAAAGGCGAAGGGAACAAGCAACGAAACGAAGGCAACTGCCGTCAGCAGTAATTTTGTGCGGGGCAATTCCTTCAGGAGTGCCCAGCCGCCCAGGAGCAACAAAAGCGGGATTGCCCACAATGCAACTCCGTATGTACGTTGGTCCAGGCCATAAATCCCGCCTATCGCCTCAAGCACGCGCCCGATAACGGTAACAGGGTGTCGAAACAGAAAGTCCGGCTGGGAAAGCGAGTCGAAATATTCGTTTCGACCAGGGACGAAGGATCTGAAAATGACGTTGCCGATGAGGTACAACAATAGGGCACCTGCGATCAGAACACCAATCCGAAGCAGGTCTTTCGGCAACGATTTGCTGCTGCCGGCCCGCTCTTGCAGAATTAAGATCGCAATGCCCAAGATCAGAATTGCCGGCGCGAAACTCTGATAGATCGAGATTGCGAAAGCTCCGACTGCTACGGCGCCGAGAAAACGTGGGCTAAGGGGCGAAACGTCCTCCTTGGCGATCAGCCAAAGCGCAAGGACGGTCGCGAACAGGCCGATACCAATTGCCGCAATGTTCGAATAGAACTCGACGATAAAGAACCAGGTCGGGAAGCTACAGAAAATCGCAAAACATGCATACTCCGCGATGGAGAATTCTTGTTTGTTGATGACGTCCATGACGAGGAGGTAGGCGGCTACGCAACCGGCGCCAAAGACGGCCGGAGCCAAGAAAGGCATGACCGGATGAGGAATAAGGAATCTCTCGATCAGATACGCGCCCCAGCGTCCTTGAATGATCCAGATCGACGCGTCCGTCCTGAAAGCTGCTACTTCTTCATCGATTGACAGCGGAAAGGAGGCCAACTCGGAGAAATACATCGCGATGAAAATCGCAAAGAGATTCATGGCACGTCGTATTGTGGTGGAGGGCGTCAGCATGATCTGCGGAGTATCCATCGAGAAATCACGAAGTTGAGGACGGTCGTGACGGCTAGGGTGACAAAGAAGGCAGCTGCAGTGTTTTGCAGCACGCTTTCGAGCGTTTTAAGAGCTGCCAGTCCGAGCACGAACACGACGGCAATCGAGACGCCGATCGCCAGCCGATCGGCGATGCCCGTGCGACCTCCGGGAAAGACGCGATCGGGATAGAACACCATCACAAGTACAAGGCCTGCCAGCCAGGCGAGCGCGTAAGACAAAGTCGAAGGGAGCACGGAGAGACCGGCGAAGTAGACAAGGCTGGTCAAGGCGGTGTTCAGGCCGCCGGCGACAAGGAACCGGACAGCGTCCCCGCCAATGCGGTCAGCGGCCATCCTGCCTGACCATATCCAGGAAATCCGCATAGTCCCTGATGTAATCGCCAGCATCGTAATTATGCGAAGCCATGACCAGCAATGCGGTATCCGGCTGGAATTTATACTGAATTCCCCAAATGCCCGGCGGCATGTAGAGGCCGATCGACGGTTCGGTCAACGAAACCTCTTTTCTATCATGGCCGTCATCGACCACAACCGAAAGGCGGCCATGGGCCGCGATGAGGAATTGATGGCACTCGCGATGCGCATGCTCACCTCTGACCTTGTCGGACGGCACGCCATAAACCAGGAAGGACCGGGCCGGTTTGAACGGCAGATTCGAACCGAATTCAAGCGGGGCGAGTTCGCCCCGCAGATCGCCAAAATGCGGCAGCCGCCAGAGTTCGCTGCCGCCGACCCCAAGCGACATTTTCTCGCCTACCGTGCCTGGGAAGGTCTGAGTAACCGCGGGCACAATCTGCGGACCTGTCTGGTAGCCGATAATGACGGCAGGATTTCCGATCACAACGGCATTGGCAGGGACATTCTTGGTCACCACGGCGCCGGCGCCGACCATCGCTTGGCGGCCGATGGCAACGCCCGGCAGGATAGTCGCGTTGGCGCCGATGGACGCGCCGTCCTCGACCGTCGTCAGCAGAAATGTCTCGGGATATTCCTTGGAGCGCGGGAAGCGATCGTTGGTGAAAGTCGCATTCGGGCCGACAAACACACGATTACCCAAGCGTACCCCGTCCCACAGCTGAACACCGCTCTTGATGGTCACGTCATCGCCGACGATCACGTCGTTCTCGATGAAGACGTGATCGCAGACGTTGCAGTTCGAGCCGATCACAGCACCAGGCAGCACGTGGGCAAAGGCCCAGATGCGTGTTCCGATCCCGACATCGGTGCTTTCGCAAATACCACGCTCATGGATGAAAAAGGGCATGTCGGTCATTTGGCAGTTCCGTCAACGATGCGGCTGATGATCCTGAGTGGGCGCGACTTGGTGTTTTCAACAGCCCGCCAGAGATAGCAACCAAGAATCCCCTGAACCAGAAGACTGGCCGAACCGAAGCCCGTGATCAGCAGCACCAGTGTCGTATAGCCAGCAGGGTCGATATTGCCAAGCAGCCGCGCAATCACGGTAACGACTGCAAATAGAAGACTTAACACACAGCCCGCAAAACCCACCCAGAGTGTGAGCATGATCGGAAAGTCGGAGAACGAGAAAATGCTGTCCATCATATATCGGAATCGCCGTGCCATGCCCCAGGCGCTTGTTCCGTGCTCTCGTTCGCGCCGTCGATAGGGCACGAATTCCCGCCGGAACCCGACCCAGAACAGTTGCACGACAAGCGAGCTGTTCGGCTCCTCGATTGACAGGATTGCTTCCAGGACCTGGCGATTGCAGGCGAAGATATCTACCCCGCCACTCGGCATGCTGGGCAGGACGAGCCTGCGGTAGGCCGCCCAGAAAGCCCTTGATAGAAATTTGGTCAAGGGCGGATCGCTACGCCCGGTTCGCTGCCCAAACACCACGTCGGCCTCATCCTTTTCCAGCTTCGAAAAGAACTCGACGATCAGTTCAGGCGGCTCCTGCAGGTCGGCGGCCATGGCCGCGACCTGATCACCCGACGCATGTTCGAGCCCGGTTCGAATAGCGGTGAACGAACCAAAGTTCCGGCTATGGAAGATGATCTTGTAATCATAGCCCGAGCCTTTCAATTCCTTGACCAGCAGCGGGCCGGATTCATCTGGCGAGCCATCGACAACGAAAACGAACTCGATGTCGCCTTGATATCTGGACTGGAAATCGGCGACTGCCCGCAGAAGGGAAGTGATGTTCGCCTGATTTCGATAGATCGGGAAAACGATGGAGCGTGTTGTCACATTGTCTCCCATTCGCGGAGGGCCAGGCAGACCTGCTCTACCTCGTCTTCCCTCATATCGGGATAGCAGGGGACCGAGCAGAGACGGCTGACGCTGGCCCTCGAAACGGTGAGATTTTCGCTTCCCATCATCGGTAGGTCCGCCCAGCCGACCTGGTCGCAATCCAGCACAGGGTAGTGAATGTCGGTGTCGATGCCGCGCTCTTTCATGAACGTCCTGAAGGTGTCCCGGTCGTCACAAAGCACGACCGCGAGGTGCGCGACAGCGCCGTCGCCACCTTCCAGGAACTGCAATCGACGCCCGGCAACGGACTTGTATTGATTTAGGATGCCACGCCGCTGACGGTTGCGGCTATCCACATCGCCCAGCAGAACGTCCAGTATCGCGGCTTGAACTTCATCCATGCGAGAGTTGCGGCCATAGGGCACGCCGACATAGTACTTTGAACTCCAGCCATATTGCTGCAGTTGCCGTACATGCGCAGCGGTTACTGGGTCGGAGGTGAGGACGGCGCCGCCGTCCCCCATTGCTCCGAGATTCTTGGTTGGGTAAAAGCTGAAAGTGGAGATATCGCCCAGCGAACCCGCAACGTCGCTTCCGATTCTCGCCCCGTGCGCCTGTGCGCAATCCTCCACAATCGGAATGTGCGACAGGCCAGCCTGGTCAAGTCCGGCCCTGATGGCGCGGACATCGACGACGCCACCGTAGAGGTGGGTGGCGACGATCGCAGCGGTGTCTGCGCTGGCTGCTTTCATCACCGATTGAAGATCTACGAGCTGACTTGCCGGTTCGATATCGACATAGTGCGGAACGAGATCATTGTGCCAGCAGGCGCAGCTGGCATAGCCCCCCGCATTCGCGGCGACTATGACCTCGCGCCCGCGCATATCGTTGCGCTTGGTCACTGCGGCCAATGCGAGTTCGAGCGCATCCGTCCCATTGGCCACAAGAACGCATTCCGAGACACCTATGAACCTGGAAAAATTTGCCGCAAATCTTTTGCCGACCGCGCCATTGAGCCACCATCCTGAACGTAGCGTGTTCAGTACCTCACGCTCGATTTCGACGCGATAGCGCTGATACAGGCGCTTCAGATCATTCATCGGAACAAATTCTTGTCTCGTCATCGGTAACTCAACGGCTCGAGCGCAATTCATTTTAGGAACGTCCGCAGGGCGCAACGTTTGACATGCTCAACTACAGCAGGTGCGACGAATTGGGAATCTGAATTGCGAGCATGTAGTATCCGGGAAGAGTACCTTTAAGACTTAGCTCGCGCTCCAACCCTCTTTGCAGGCTTCGTCGTGAGCGATTCCACCCTTCCGTTCTTAAGCGTCATTCTCTTCGTACATACGCTTTCGAGCAGGCTTTCATTATGGCTCGCCAGGACGATGATGCCCGCCTTTTCCGCCAGCTCATCCATGCGCCGTTTGGCTTTTTCCTGAAACGTAGCGTCGCCAGCGCCGATCCACTCGTCCATCAGCAGAATTTCGGGGTCAAGCGCTGTCGCCGCTGAAAAAGCGAGACGCGCGGCCATACCCTGGCTGTAGGTTTTGAACGGGACATCAATAAAGTCGCCAAGTTCGCTGAAGGCGATGATTTCCGGCATTTTTTCTTGGATCTCGGCCTCCGTCCACCCGCTGATCAAACCTCTCAGAACAATATTTCGCCGTCCCGTCGCCTCGGGGCGAAATCCTATGTTGATGTTGAACAAGGCGTCGACTTTGCCTTCGATGGCTACCGTGCCGGCCGAAGGCTGATAGATACCGTACAATACTTTGAGCAGTGTCGTCTTGCCGGCCCCGTTTGGGCCGACCAAGCCTAACCGGTCGCCCGCTTTGAGTTCAAAACTGACATCTTCGAGCGCTTGTACGACCTGCTTGCCGCCGGAGCGTCCGATCTTGCCTCCAAGGCCACCTAGGCGCCGGTCAGGCGCCGTAAGCGTCAACTTTTCGTAGAGGCGATAGGCGAGGCCGACATTGTCCAGCTTGACGGAAATCATTTTGTACTCAGATCAGGAAAACGACGCGCTTGCGATATCTGCCCAGCAGCAGCAATGCAATCGCCCAAAAAGCCAGAGAGATGTACGCTGTCACAATAAAGGGATGCATTGGGAATTCGCCGCTCGCGATTGGCGCGCGCACGACTTCCAGGAAATATGTAAACGGATTCCAATGATAGGCATAGTTCTGTATGCCTCCTTGTCCATGATAGGCCCAAAAGACGGGCGTAAGGAACGTGCCGACCCGCATGATGTTGCCGACGATGAACTGAGCATCGGGAAAGAAAGCGCCCAGGAACGCGAAGACCGTTACGATTGCTGGTGTCGCGAGCACAATTAGCAACAGCCCTGGGATCGACAAAAGCCACTCCATGCTGATCCCCAAGCCGCTCAGCAGCAGGATGACTATGCAACCCGCCACTGAATAGGCCGCTCGGATAATACATTGCACCGTTAGCCGCATCACATATACGAAGAGCGGCAGCCTCGTGCCTTGAATGAAACTGCCTTCGCGCGAAAACAGGGGCACGCTCAAGCTGATCATTTCCATGAGGTAGAACCAGACAACGAGGCCGATCGATGCATAGGCTGTATACCCGGCCGAGTCCGTGTCTTTAGTCTTGAAAACGAAAATGAAAGTGCCGATGAATAACAGATAATTGACCAGCAGCCAAAGCGGGCCGAGCGTCGTGCGTCTATGCTGGTCGCCGATGTCCTCATGGGCAAGCGCGATCCAGACCCGGTGTAATCTCATGGCTTTTGAGATGTCTTCAAAAGCGCCGTTTAGTGCTGCAATCATAGCTGGGAATATCGCAATCCGTTGTTCTGGCGCATTGTCCGTCGCGGCAATAGCGAACCACCAAGCCCGTATCTAATTGCCATCTCGACGGGCATATGGCAACGCGTAGCGTCGTAACGAGGTCGGGAGCAGAGTCAACTGCGGCAAAACTGGATACACGCTGACGTTGCGGCGTGTGTACATCGCAAGCGCTGGATCGGCAACAGCATCCGGCTACAGGGCGTCAAGATTACTATTATGCGCGCGCTCTACCAAAAAACATCTGGCTATGCCGTCAACCCCGCAGTATGCGATACAGGACGGCGGGGGCCGGGGATAGCAATTTTGAGAAAGTGGACACGCAGCATCTTCGTGTTTGCATCTTGGCGGTGTTCGTATCCGTGAGCCTGGAGTCTAGTGCCTTCCAATGAATTCTTACCTCCAAGCAGTATTGGGACTTCGGCCACAGATGCGGCGCGCGTTCATCATGGTCCAGGACGTGGTCATGGTCCTGGTCGCCGTGGCGCTCAGCCTCGTGCTTTCGCGGTCGGATCTTTCGTTCGAACCGCTGTCCAACGAGGGTTTAGCAACCTGGGCAGCCATTGTTCTCATCAGCCATCTGCTGTTCAGATATTCTGGCCTCTACACGACCGTCTGGCGCTTTGCCTCGACGCCGGACTTTTTCAACATCCTCAAGAGCTGCGGGACTTTGACGCTCGCCCTGTATGCAGCTTCGCGTGTGGTTCGTTCTTTCCAACCGGTGCAGGGTCTCAACGAGCGCCAGTTCATCGTCTTCTTCCTCGTCTCCTTCACGATCATATCGGCGCCGCGGCTGTTCTACCGCTTCCTGCGTGACGGCGCGAGCTGGGGCATTCTGAGCCGCAAGACCGGCGAGACCGAGGTCAAGCGCGCGCTGTTCGTCGGCCGGCTCGGCGAGGCCGACCTGATCATCCGCTTCACGCGCACGGCGCAGCCGGCGGACTATTCCATCGCCGGCATCATGGCGACCGAACGCGGCGCGCCGTTGGGCACGCGCATACAGGGTGTTCCCGTCGTGGCGACCCTGCCGCGTCTGATCGACGTTTTGGAAGACTATGCGAGCGGCACCAAAAGCCTGGACCTGCTGATTTTCGGCAGCGGCGCCGAGCACGAGATCGAGGACTATTCGGAACTCGTCCGCGTCGCCCGGCACGGCGACATCAATGTGGTGCAGTTCTCCGGTCTGTCGGAGCTGGAGCGGCACGGAAAGCTGGTGCTCGACACCGTCGAGATGGAAACGATCCTGCGCCGTCCGACAGTCGCGTCCGATATCGAGCGCATCGGTGCTTTTATCGGCGGCAAGCGCGTTCTGGTCACGGGCGGTGCCGGCTCGATCGGCCGAACTCTGGTCAAACGGTCGCTGGAACTGGGAGCGGAGGCGGTGCTGGTCGCCGACAATTCCGAGTTCGGCATCTTCCAGCTGAGCCAGTATATTGACGAGAACGACCACGACCGCCTCAAGGTCCGTATCGTCGATGTCGCGGACCGGCGCCAGATAACGCGGGTCGTCACCGAATTCCGGCCTGATATCATTTTTCATGCCGCCGCGCTCAAACACGTTCCGCTGCTCGAGGAAAACTGGGAGTCGGCCATCCAGACCAATATTTTCGGAACGCTGGTCTGTGCCGAGGTCGCCGCCAAATGCGGGGTTGCGCAGTTTGTCCTGATATCGAGCGACAAGGCGGTGGATCCCTCGTCGGTGCTTGGCATGACGAAGCGGGCCGCCGAACAGATCGTCAGCGCCTTGCATGGGATGCCGGCGGCCGAGCCGGGCGGGCGTCGCTCCGCCACCAAGTTCATAGCCGTGCGGTTCGGCAATGTCTTTGGCAGCAATGGTTCGGTTGCGACCATATTCCAGGCGCAGATCGAGGCCGGGGGGCCAGTCACCATCACCGACCAGCGCATGACACGCTATTTCATGACCGTGGCCGAAGCCGTCGATCTCGTCATCATGTCGGCGGCCGATGCCGCGTCGCGGCAGAGCGGGGACGATTATGCCGTCTATATGCTCGACATGGGCAAGCCGGTGCCGATTCTTGAAGTGGCCGAAACGATGATCCGCCTGTCCGGAAAGAGTCCGTACAAGGACATCGCAATCAGGTTCACCGGTATAAGGCCTGGCGAAAAGCTCCACGAAACGCTGCATGGCGAAGACGAGGAACTCGTCGAACTCGACATTTCGAAGATTTTTGGCCTCAGCACGGACGTCGTGGAATGGTCGGATGTCCAGGTCGCGCTCACGGCGCTGCAGCAGGCAGCAAAAAATCAGGACAAGGCTGCCGCGCTCGCCGTGCTGGCAGGCCTTGACCGCGCCAAGAAGGCCAGGGGAAGCATTCATCAAGATGCGATCCCGAAAACGGTCGGGCAGGCGGGCTAAGCCGCTCTTCTTCCGACGCGACCATGATATGGGATCCGGAAATCTCTGGCATATGCAAGGTGTTTGACGTTCGTGGATAAAGCAGACCTGCGCATCGCAGTCCTGATGGGCACGAAAGATGGCGCCGCCTTCATCGATGAGCAGCTGCAGTCGCTGCTCGCCCAGTCGCACCGTCTGGTCGACCTGTGGATATCCGACGATGGTTCCATCGATGGTACGACCGCGATTATCGAGGCATGGCAATCCCGCTGGCCCAAGGGTCGAATGACCCTTGTGGAGGGGCCGCGGCAAGGATTCGCGGCCAATTTCCGGTCGATGATCCTTGATCGACGTATCGATGCGGACGGCTATGCCTTCTGCGACCAGGACGATATCTGGGAGCCCGACAGGCTGGAAAGCGCCATCCGCTGGATGCAGGCCCATGACGCAAAAACGCCGCTGATGTTTTGCTCGCGAACCGCGACCATGACGGAAACGGGAAGCCTTGTAGGCCATTCGCCGCTGTTTGACCGGCCGCCGTCCTTTCGCAACGCGCTTGTGCAAAGCATCGCCGGCGGCAACACCATCCTGCTCAACGCCGCGGCACGCAACCTGCTGGCCAGGGCCTGCGCGCGGACCGCGTTCGTCAGCCATGACTGGTGGGCCTATCTCATCGTGACCGCAGCCGGCGGCATCGTCCACTACGATCCGCGGCCACTGGTGCGCTACCGGCAGCACGCGGCAAACCTGGTTGGAGCCAATGTGTCGTGGAAGGCAAGGGCTTCCCGGCTTGGCCGCCTGTTCAAGGGCGAGTTTGCCGGCTGGACGGACCTCAACCTTGACGGTCTTGCCGTCAATCGCGACCTGCTGACCGAGGACGCGGCGGCGTGCCTCGACCTGTTCATCCGCGGGCGGGAGGGCGGTCTTTTCCGCCGCTTGGCTGGCTTGCGCAAAAGCGGTGTCTATCGGCAGACGGTTTCCGGCACCCTGGGGCTCTATCTCGCTTTCATCCTCGGACGCATCTGAGCATCGAACGGCTGCGTGATGCGCTTGGTCAAGAGATGAGCTCATGCTACGTCGACGCGATTGTCAGGCCTCGCCTGTGGCGTCGCCTCGGGACTTTGGCAGGGAGCATGATCGGTCGTTCATGAAGGCAACCAAGCACATCTTCGATCTTGCCGGTGCGGCTCTGCTGCTGGTGGTCACATCTCCCGTTTTGGCGCTTGCCGTCCTTGCCGTTCGGGTCTCGTCGCCCGGTCCTGCCATCTTTTCGCAGACGCGGGTCGGCCGCGACGGGCGGCTTTTTCGCTGTCACAAATTGCGCACCATGTATGTCGGGACGCCGTCATTGCCCTCGCATGAGGCACCACCGAATTCCGTGACATCGGTCGGAAAAGTCCTGCGGAAGTTCAAGCTCGATGAGCTGCCGCAATTCTGGAACGTTCTGAAGGGCGAGATGAGCCTGGTCGGCCCGCGCCCCTGTTTGCCGACCCAAGCGGAATTGATCGAGTGCCGCAGGCGGCTGGGGGTTCTGGCGGCGCTTCCGGGCATAACCGGCCTGGCCCAGATCAAGGGCATCGACATGTCGAACCCGAAGCTTCTGGCTGAAACGGATGCCGCCTATCTCGATGCGGCGTCCTTCTGGCTCGACCTTCGGATTCTGCTTGGAACGTTCTATCGAAGCTGACTGGCCATCATCATGGTCAAACAAGGAGTCGGGATTTACCAAGCCGCGCCAGCTCCGCCAGCCTCTCCAGCGTGTCGGTTTCAGGCGTCCACCCCTGCGATATCAGCAGAGCAGGGTCGCATATCTGTGTCGCGGTCAGACTGTCCCAAAACGCCCGCCTGCCCAGCACGGCCGCCGCCGGTCGTATCAGGCCGGCTGGTATGGCCATCACGCGCATCGGCCGCCCCAAACCTCTGCGAAACGCGGCGATGATGGCCTCGACTGCGACCGGCGGCACATCGGCGCCGACATAGATCGGGTGAAGTGACCCCGAATGGCTCAGCAGGTGCGACACCGCTCGCACTGCCGCCCCGGATGACGTCAGCGAGCGGATTCCCGTCAGGGAGCCGGTCGGCAGCGGCAGCGCCGTATCGGCAAGGCGCATCAGCGTAGCGAGATTGCCCTTCATGCCGTTTCCATAGACCGGGGGCAGGCGCAACACGGCGGCGTCGGAACGGCCTTGCGACGCATAGGCGCCCAAAACCTCGATCTCGCCTTCGCGTTTGGAGCGTCCATAGACGCATTGCGGGGCAGGAAGAGTGTTTTCGTCGATCGTTGCGCTGACGCAAGCACCGATCACGGCCCGGATCGAGGAGAGATGGATGAAGCGTCCGCTTACCTGTGCCGCCGCGGCATGCGCCAGCCGCGCGCTCAATTCCACATTGGCCGCCCAATAGTCGGCTTCGGTGGCATTGCCCCGATCATTATTGAGGCCGGCACAATGGACGACGTGGGTCACATCCCTGGTGAGTGCCAGGAAGGCCGCGGCCGGTGCATCGAAATTGGGCATCAGCACCGCGCCATCCCCCGACCCAAGCCTTTCCGGATGGCGGGAAGCGAGACGAAGCTCGGCGCCGGCTTGGCGAAGTTTTTGCACGATAAGGCGCCCGATGAAGCCCGTCGCGCCGGTGACCAGGACCTTCATTGCCTTGCCCGCAACAGCTCTTGGGTGGCTGCCGGAAGCTCCTGCTCTTCCATTACTGGTGGAGGTGCATGCTTTTCCATCAACGGAGCCTGACGGCCGGAGGCAAGATACGTTCCACACACCAGGAAGATCATCAGCACCGAGTCCAGAATGTCATGGCCGACCAGGATGCCCGTCATTCCGGCCGTGAGATAGGTTATCACCACGACGACAATCATGGTGGCGCCGAACCGTTCGACCGGATCACTGCTGTTTCGTAAGACCCGAGCAGCATTTCCAGCGGCAACGACAAAGATCGCCGCCAGCGTTGCGGCGCCCAGAATTCCTGCTTGCACCAAGGCGGTCAGGAAGCCGTTGTGAAAATGATTGAAGCCTGCGTCCATCGCGAACTGATCATGAAAGCCCTGCTTGATCAAAGACTGGGTCGCACCCACCCCATGTCCGAACAGCGGCATGTCATGGAATGCTTTGAGGCCGATCTCCCAAAGCGCCAAACGTATTCCCAGTGAGCTGTCGTAATTGCCCTGCGCGCCAAGCGCATTCCAATCGGAGTGCAGAAAGGCGACGCGCCCGGATATCGCCTGGAAGCCGAAGGCGGCGACCACGACGCCGACTGCCACCAGCAGCAGAAGCACACGAGCGGCATTCCTGCCTCTGAGCCTCTGATGGTTAATAAGCAAAACAGCGATGCCGGCAATCAGCAGTGCCAGCCAAACGATACGCGAACCGGAATAGATCATGGCGATCGTCCCGGCCAGCGCGGCGTGAAAGATAGGACTCCGGGCTCGCTCTATGCCTGACAAGGCACCGGCCACACAAACCGTTACGGCAAGGCAGAGCACGGTTGCAAAGATGATCGGATTGCCGGCCCCGCCCTCGGCCCTGACCCCAATCCAATATTGCTGGATGACAGCCATCGGCAGCGCGACAAAACAGGCGACCATGCTGCTGAGTACGATGATGCGGGCAAGCGTGGTTTTCTGCGTAATGCTCCAGGTCGAATAGGAGACGGGGAAAAACAGGAAGGTGACGAGCGGGATAAGGTGCGGCGCATCGCGGACGAACGAATTGTTGACGACGGTGGCCAGGAGATTGGCCGCGCAGTAGGCATAGATCGCGACCGTCAGCCAGATCACCGGCCGGTCTGCGTTAAAGCGCCTTTTCCCAGAGGCAATCAGTACGATGGAAGCTAGGGCCCCGCCGTTGAACACAAAGCTGACCACCGATCCCAGAACCGGTGGAAAAAAGAAGCAAAGAATGGAGAAGTAGATATTGATCCACGAAGGCGTGAATTGCTGTCTCAGGGATGAAAGCCGGTTCAATTGTCGGGCTCGCTATTTTTCGGGAAGTTCATGCGGCGGATCTTGTCTGGCGAAGTAGAATGCCTCGCCCCGAATTACCACCCTACATCATGCACTTGCCCGCTTCCCAAGGCTGGTATAGCGGCTGGGTTCGCTTTTCGAAAGTGTGTCGGACCGCTTGCCGCTGAAAAATCGGCAGCCTGCGCCGATCGATCTGGAGAATTCCTGGAAGGGCAGTCGCATGTCTATCCAAGCAATATTTTTCCCGCGGTTTCCCGGACTTCGGACCCACGAGCAGGAATTTCCGGGTTTGGCGGTATCCTTGGAAAATTCATTCCCGAACCGTGCGTCGGCGCGCCAGTCTTGCATTGTTCTTGGCAATGGCGATCTGCTAGAACGCCGGCTTGAGAGAGATTGTCCAGAAGCAGGGCTTGAACCGGGCGCAAAAAGCTCGATGATTTGAGGCGAAGTCTTCTGTTGGAAGGTACGAAAGAACGCTCACAGTCCATGACAACAGAGCTTACGCATCTTCAGCGGCTTGAAGCCGAATCCATTCACATATTCCGCGAGGTTGCGGCCGTCTTTTCCAAGCCGGTTATGCTCTATTCGGTCGGCAAGGATTCATCCGTGCTGATGCATCTGGCGATGAAGGCGTTTTATCCCGCCAAGCCGCCGTTCCCATTTCTCCACGTCGATACGACTTGGAAATTCCGTGAGATGATCGCCTTTCGCGATCTGATGGCGCAAAGACTCGGCTTCGATCTCCTGGTTCACGTCAACGAAGATGGTGTGCGCGATAACATCAATCCGTTCGATCATGGCTCGAACACGCACACCCATGTGATGAAGACAGTGGCGCTGCGCCAGGCGCTCGACAAATACGGTTTCGACGCGGCCTTTGGCGGCGCTCGTCGCGACGAGGAGAAGTCGCGCGCCAAGGAGCGCATCTTTTCCTTCCGCAACGCCCAGCATGTGTGGGATCCCAAGAACCAACGCCCCGAGATGTGGAAGATATTCAACACCCGTGTTGCATCGGGTGAATCGATCCGCGTCTTTCCGCTCTCGAACTGGACCGAACTCGACATCTGGCAGTACATCCTGCAGGAGAGTATCCCGATCGTGCCGCTCTATTTCGCCAAGGAGCGGCCGGTGGTGGAACGCGACGGCATGCTGATCCTGCGCGATGATGAGCGCATGAAACTGCGCCCCGGCGAGACGGTGGAGAACCGGCTGGTGCGTTTCCGCACGCTGGGCTGCTACCCACTGACCGGTGCCATCGAATCGGGTGCCGACACACTGGAAGCCATCGTCGGTGAGATGCTGACCGCGCGCACCTCCGAACGGCAGGGTCGCCTGATCGACCGCGACGAAGCCGGCTCGATGGAAAAGAAGAAGCGCGAGGGGTACTTTTGACCATGCGCCACATCATGGCAAAGAGCCTCGCACCCACCGACGGCGTGCGCGATTATCTGGCGGCGCAGGAGAAGAAGTCGCTGCTGCGCTTCCTGACCTGCGGTTCGGTCGATGACGGCAAGTCGACGCTGATCGGGCGCCTGCTTTCCGACACCAAGCAGATTTTCGAGGACCAGC
>NZ_JAMYUT010000036.1:0-67093 GCF_040323235.1 Mesorhizobium sp. M0051 | reverse complement strand
CCCCAATCGCACGACAAAAACTAACACGCGGCCTTATTTTCGGCCGCCGTTGGTGTGTTTGGTGGGCGGGGCGGCGCTTACGCGCCGCCCCGTCTGTCAGTCGTTCCGCATCCTTCAGTTTTCCAGGACGCTGACGCGCACGCTGTTTTCGTAGACGTCGACCTGGATCAGCGGTTCGCCATTGACGATTGCGCGCTTGGTCGATGAACTCATCGCCCCGCCACGCTCCAGCATGCGTTGCAGATCGGCGCGCTGGTCGTTGGTCCTGAACCAGCCATCACCCTCGTCGTCGCTGTCGCGGCGGTGGAACTTGTGCCAGTTGGCGCGGTCCTGCCGTACCATTTGCGCGGCATTGTCCAGCGCATAGCCGTCACTCGCCTGATGGTCCCGATCGGAAATGCGAGCGACATAGGATCCCAGCATCTCATCGGCATGAGCCGTGCCGCCAAGCAATGAAGCCAGCAGAAGCCCTGCCGCGGTAACGGCTTTGAATTTTCTCATGATCTAACCCCCTTGCCCCTAACGATGAAATCCCGTCTCCCGGGGCCGCTCGACGCGATAGCGTCCAGCGGCTGACATAAAACTGAAACGGCCTGGCAATGGTGCGCCGGGCGCCAGACGGCAGTCAAGCCACGCATCAATGCCAGGCGATCGTGAGCCGAAGCTATTTGGAATAGCCATTGGGAGGCATCCGCTGACCGGGCGCCGGCGCCGGGGCGTTCGGCGGGGCGGATTGGTTCTCGGCATTGCCCGACGGGGCTGCGGAGGCGGTGGCCGTTGCCGGCACAGTGCCTGCCGCTGGCTCGGTGCCTGTGGCTGGCGCAGCAGCTGCGGCGGGTTCGGCGGTTGGCGTCGGAGCCGAGAAGGCAGGACCGGCAATGCCGCCGCGAATGACCATCGGGCTTGGCTGGAAGCCATGCCTGGCCTCCGGCTTGTCCGGGATCGCCGCCACCTTTTCATCGGTGACGCCGGGCTGGGCATCACCGACCGCCACCACCGACTTTGCATCACTGGCCATAGGTGCGCCCAGCTTGATGATCGACGGTGTCGAGGATGACGCGCCCGGGAAAACGAGAGACGAGGCCTGGGCCCCGCCGGTTGCCACCGCAAGAAATATACCCAGCAGGATACGCACAGACACGATGACCTCTCCCCTTTGCCCAGAGGCTGCACAATAGCAGGCTGGAATTGATACCGGCTTTCGTGGAAGCATAGCATTTTAGGAATTGATAAATCGCCAAAGCCCAGCTTGTCCGACAATGCCTTGTCCGACAACCCTTGCCCTAACACCCGACTTGCCCAACGGCCGCCATCGTACTACGCACCCCACATCTGTGAGGTGACGAGAGTGGCTGAAATTCTTGCCGTCGGCGAGGCCATGGAGCAGGCGCTGGCGCTGCTCAGGGGTGGCGATGTCGTCGCCATCCCGACGGAAACCGTCTACGGGCTGGCCGGCGATGCCACCAACGGCATCGGTGTGGCGCGCATCTTCGAAGCCAAGGGACGGCCGCGCTTCAACCCGCTTATCGCCCATGTCGGCGATATGGCGATGGCAGAACGCCACGCGCTGTTCGATCCGCTGTCGAAGAAACTGGCGCTGACATTCTGGCCCGGTCCGCTGACGCTGGTGCTGCCGCAACGGCCCGGCAACGGCATCCATCCGCTGGTCACTGCCGGGCTCGATACGATTGCCTTGCGCATGCCGAGGGGTTTTGGCGCTGACCTGATCGCCAGGCTCGGCCACCCGCTTGCCGCGCCCAGCGCTAATTCATCCGGCAAGATCAGCGCAACGACCGCGCAGGCGGTGGCGGCGGATCTCGGCGCGCGGATCAAGCTGGTCGTCGATGGCGGCGCGACCCCGGTCGGGCTGGAATCGACCATTATCAAGGTCGAGGGCGCAGCATTGCGGCTGCTGAGGCCCGGTGGCATCGCCGCCGAGGAGATCGAGGCGGCCGTCGGCATGGAGCTGTTGCGCGGCGGTGCCACCGACATCGAGGCGCCAGGGATGCTTGGCTCGCACTATGCGCCGGGCGCTGCGATGCGGCTCAACGCCGGGACGGTCGGTGCGGGCGAAGCCCTGCTCGGCTTCGGCGGCCAACGGGCGGCAGGCTGGCGAAACGCCGCCGCTTTCCTCAATTTATCCGAAGCCGGAGACCTGCGCGAGGCGGCGAGCAACCTGTTCGCTTTTATGCAAGAGCTTGACCGCAGCGGCGCGCTGACCATCGCCGTCGAGCCGGTTCCGTTCGACGGGCTGGGCGAGGCGATCAACGATCGGCTTTCGCGTGCCGCCGCCCCTCGTGACAACATGCTGCCCACGACATAGTTTTCCGCATGACCGAAAATTCAGCCAAACTGGATCCCGCTCTCATTGATCGCTTCGCGGCGATCGTCGGCGACAAATATGCGCTGCGTGACGAGCAGGATATCGCGCCTTACCTCATTGAGCGGCGCGGGCTCTGGCACGGCGTGACATCGCTGGTGCTGCGGCCGGGCAGCGTCGACGAGGTCAGCCTGATCATGCGGCTGGCGACCGAGACAGCAACGCCGGTCGTGCCGCAAAGCGGCAACACCGGGCTGGTCGGCGCCCAGGTGCCGGACAGGTCCGGCCGCGAGATCATCCTGTCGCTTTCGCGGCTGAACCGCATCCGCGAGATCGATGTCCTGTCCAACACGGTGACGGTCGAGGCCGGCGTCATCCTGCAGACGCTGCAGGAGGCGGCCGATGCCGCCGACCGGCTGTTTCCGCTGTCGCTGGCCGCGCAAGGCTCCTGCCAGATCGGCGGCAACCTGTCATCCAATGCGGGCGGCACCGGCGTGCTTGCCTATGGCAATGCGCGCGAACTCTGCCTCGGTGTCGAGGTGGTGCTGCCTACCGGCGAGGTGTTCGACGATCTACGCAAGCTGAAGAAGGACAACACCGGCTACGATTTGAAGAACCTGTTCGTCGGCGCCGAAGGCACCCTCGGCGTCATCACCGCCGCCGTGCTCAAGCTGTTTCCGAAGCCGAAGGGGCGCGAGGTGGCCTTCGTCGGCCTGTCGTCGCCCGACGCCGCACTTTCCCTGCTCAGCCTGGCGATGGACCGCGCGGGGGCTGCACTGACCGCTTTCGAACTGATCGGCAAGCGGCCATATGATTTCACGCTCGCGCATGCCCAGGGCGTGACGCGGCCGCTGATCGAGGATTGGCCATGGTATGTGCTGATGCAGATTTCGTCGGGTCGTTCATCGGAAGATTCGAGAGCCTTGATCGAGGAGGTGCTCTCGGCCGGCCTTGAACAGAAATTCGTCGGCGACGCCGTCATCGCGGCCAGTCTCGGGCAGGGGGATGCGTTCTGGAATTTCCGTGAGGTGTTGCCCGAGGCGCAGAAACCGGAGGGTGCTTCGATCAAGCACGACATTTCGGTGCCTATCGCATCGATCCCGCACTTCATCGAAGAAGCAGCCACCGCGGTGGCGTCGGTGAGCGCCGGGGCCCGCGTCGTCTGCTTCGGCCATATGGGTGACGGCAATCTCCACTATAACATCTCGCGGCCTGTCGACGGCGACGACGCGGCGTTTCTTGCCCTCTATCACCCCATGAACAGGGCGGTGCACGACGTGGTGCGCAGCCTGCACGGTTCGATCTCCGCCGAGCACGGCATCGGCCAGTTGAAGCGCGACGAACTGATCGCGACCGCGCCACCGATAGCGATCGATCTGATGCGCAGGGTGAAGGCTGCCTTCGACCCGGCCGGCATCATGAATCCCGGTAAGGTTATCTGATCCTTTCAACGTCTTGTGGCTGGTGGCATTCCGATAACCATCCCTGAGATCAGCAAAATTTAACCGACTTTCTTAAGCGGGGCGGTAAGGAGCCCGCGCTACTGTCTCCATACAAACGAGGCTGGAAAAACCGGCCCGGAGAGAACCGGACACCGGCTCTCAGGAGACAGACAGGAAGGGCATCCATGAACACCGGACTGAAGCCAGTCTGGGCGGGACGCAACATGCGTCTCGACCCATTTCGCCTGCCGCAAGTGGTGAGCTACGCGACCCGCGACGACTACGGCGACGTGACCTTCACCATCGACCAGCGCGGTGCCGTGATCCGCCGCATGCTCGAGATGAGCGGCCTGCCCGCGATCGTCGTTTTGCCCGCCAATGCGTTCCGCGGCGTTGCCGCCCGCGCCATGGAGGACCCGGACGGCAATGTCACGGTGACCCTGGAACTCCTGCACAACGATCCGATGCTATCGGTGCCGCTGCTGGTGGCCGACGATCTCGACGATGTCGCCGCCGACTGGCGCGCCTGGGCCGACGCCTACCGTCTGCCGATGCTGCTGATCGAATCGGACGGCGTTGCCCGTACACTGGAAGAATCGCTTGGCGCCGCCATCAAGACGCTGCCGCCGCAGGATCGCCGCAAGGGCCGCGTTTCCAACACGCGCCGCCCGCGCTTCCTCGCTCGCCGCAGGGCTGGCGCCCTCGGTCTCAGGCTGGTCATCGACGGCCAGGAAATCATTTCGCGGGAGTGAGATGGGATCTTCCTTCTCCCCCTTGTGGGAGAAGGTGGCCGAGCGAAGCTCGGTCGGATGAGGGGTGCTCCAGCTTGGCACGGACGGCACTCCCTCCAGCACCCCTCAACCGTCTTGGCGCTACGCGCCAATCCACCTTCTCCCGCAAGGGGAACGGAAAAGGTAAGAAGCCGCTACACCAGCGGCTTCAGCGCCACCCACACAGCGCCGCCGATCAGGCCGAGGAAGATCAGCCAGCCGACCTGGTTGTTCGACCTGAACAGCCGCAGGCATTGGTCCGGATTGTCGATATCCAGAACCGCGATCTGCCGGGCCATATGTGCACCGGCGGCGATCAGTCCAGCCAGCGCCACCACCGGAGCCTGCGCCGACGCGAAGGCGATGGCAAAGCAGATCAGCGCGCCGCCATAGAGTCCTGCCAGCCACGATTTGGTGTTGTCGCCGAACAAGCGTGCCGTCGAGCGCACGCCGACAATGGCGTCATCTTCCTTGTCTTGATGCGCGTAGATCGTGTCGTAGCCGATCACCCACAGGATCGAGCCGATATAGAGCATGATTGCAGGCCCATCGAGATCGCCGAACTCGACCGCCCACCCCATAAGCGCGCCCCAGGAAAAGGCAAGGCCGAGTACAAGTTGCGGCCAATTGGTTATCCGCTTCATGAATGGATAGATGGCGATGATTGCCAGTGAGAAGATGCCGAGCAGGATGGCGAAGCTGTTGAACTGTATGAGCACCGCGAGGCCGACCAGCGCCTGCAGCGCAACAAACAGCCACGCCCGCCGGCGCGTCGCCTTGCCCGACGGCAGCGGCCGCGAGCGCGTGCGTTCGACCTGGTTGTCGATGTCCTGATCGACGAGATCGTTGTAGGTGCAGCCGGCGCCGCGCATAGCGATGGCGCCGACCAGGAACAGCACGAGATACCAAGGTGCCGGCAGCAGCGACAGCAGCGGGTCGCCGGGACGCGGATAGGCGCTCGCCGCAAGGGCCGCAGACCACCAGCACGGCCACAGCAGCAACTGCCAGCCGATCGGCCTGTCCCACCGGGCAAGTTGCGCATAGGGCCATAACGAGCGTGGCAGCACGCGATAGACCCAATGGCCGTTCGGCGCATCGGCGACACGGCCCTGGGCCGCTTTCGACTGGATAGGTTCCATGTCCATGGAGTGGCAGCAGCGGCGGAAACCGTCAAGCGGCAAGCGCGGGAGCGGGGTCCGTCAGCCTTTCACGAGGCAAAGATGTCGCGGCTGGCGAACCACCCCTTCGCCACGTCGATGAAGGACAGCGCCGCATTCGACACGCGCTGATGCGAGTCATAGGTGAGCAGGATCCGCTGCATCGGCAGCGGATCGGACAGCGGCTTGCGGACAAGCGGCAGCCCGTCATAGCTGCGGTCGCCGTACGGACGGGTATAGCTGACCGCAACGCCGAAGCCGTTGGCGACCATGCTGCGCTGCAGTTCGAACGAGCTCGTCGTCATGTCGGCCGCTGGCGAAAGGCCGCGGCTGCGGAACAGGTCGAGCATGTGCTGCCAGCTGTGCGGCTGGTCCGTCGTGATCAGCGGATAGGCGGCAAGATCCGCAAGGCTGACTGACGGGCGATCCGCCAGGGCATGGCCCGCCGGCAACAGCGCATGCGGGTGAAGTTCGCGCAGCAGGATGCGGGCGAAATGCGTCGGCAGGCTGAGATCATAGGTGAGACCGAGATCGATGGCCGCATCGCCGAGCCGTCGTCCCAGCGTTTCGAAGGTTTCGTCGCGAACGACGACCTTAACGGCTGGATGGCGTTCGGAGAAGGCGCGGAGCAGGGCCGGCGCGAAGAACGGCGCCAGGTCCTCGAAGCACCCCAGCACCAGCTCACCGCTGACAGCCGATTTGGTTGAACCCAGGCCGATGAGTTCGTCCGTCTCGGTGAGAACCTGTCTTGCCTTGACCACGACGGCGCGGCCAAACGATGTCGGCGAAACACCGCTTCCGCGCTGGCGGACGAACAGTTTCTGGCCGAAATTCTTTTCGACGGCGTCGATAGCCACCGAGATCGACGGCTGAGATAAGTTCAGCACCTTTGCCGCGCCGGTGACGCTGCCGTGACGAGCCACGGCGACAAGGTAACGCAATTGGGTGAGGGTCACGTTCATAGGACTGTCCTATGTATCAGATGGAAAGTTATTATTTTACTGAATGAATGCTGCTTGCGATAGTCGGTGTGCTGCCAAGAGGAGAACGCCATGGCTTCCGCAACCGACACCCAAGCAATCGATGCAAAGACAATCGCCGACTATCACCGTGACGGAGCGGTCTGCATCCGAGGCGCCTTCAAGGGCTGGGTCGACACGATTGCCGCCGGCATCGAGCGCAACATGCAGAACCGCAGCGCCGCCGCGTCTGATATCGCCAACGGTCGCGGCAGTTTCTTCGACGACTATTGCAACTGGGAGCGCATTCCCGAATTCGTCAGTGTGGTGCGGGAATCGCCCGCCGCCGAATTGGCGGCGGCGGTCATGCAGTCGCGCACCGCGCAGTTCTTCCACGACCATGTGCTGGTCAAGGAACCCGGCACGCAGAAGCCGACGCCCTGGCATCAGGACATTCCTTACTACTTTGTCGATGGCCAGCAGACGGTAAGCTTCTGGATTCCCATCGATCCGGTGAAGGAGGCGACGCTGCGGCTGATCGCCGGTTCGCACAAATGGGACAAGATGATCCTGCCGGTGCGCTGGCTCGACGACAGCAATTTTTATGCCGGCGAGGGTGACTACCTGCCGGTGCCCGATCCCGACAAGGATCCGTCGTTGAAGGTGCTCGAATGGGAAATGGAGCCGGGCGACGCCATCCTGTTCGACTTCAGGACCGCGCATGGCGCGCGCGGCAATCTGACGACGGCGCGACGTCGGGCGCTGTCGCTGCGCTGGGTCGGTGACGATGCGCGCTACGTCGAACGGCCGGGTCGCACCTCGCCGCCCTATCATGGCCATGGCATGCGGCCGGGGCAGAAATTGCGCGAGGACTGGTTCCCGGTCGTCTACGAGGGCTGAGCAGCGCCGGAACTTGTTCGGCGGATACCGCCGCCGAAGTTCGGCATGTGGTACCGTTCCCGTGCGCAAATTCCGATCAAAGCACCCTGATGCCTTGACCCGTCGTCCAGAGAGCAATAGCGGGTGCTCAAAGAGATCGGCATCAAGAGGTGGCCATGAACGTTCTTCTTCTCGGCTCCGGTGGCCGCGAACATGCGCTCGCCTGGAAGATCGCCGCGTCACCGCTACTGACCAGGCTCTACGCCGCTCCCGGCAATCCGGGTATCGGCGGCGAGGCCGAATTGGTGAAGCTGGATATAGCCGACCATGCCGCTGTAACCGTCTTCTGCAAGGAGAAAAAAATCGACCTCGTCGTCGTCGGCCCGGAAGGGCCGCTGGTCGCCGGCATTGCCGATTATTTGCGCGCGCAAGCCATTCGTGTCTTCGGCCCATCCAAGGCGGCCGCGCAGCTGGAAGGTTCGAAGGGTTTTACCAAGGATCTCTGTGCCCAATACAACATCCCGACCGCTGCCTATGGCCGCTTCGGCGATCTCGCGACCGCCAAGGCCTATGTCGAGAAGATGGGCGCGCCGATCGTCATCAAGGCCGATGGGCTCGCCGCCGGCAAGGGCGTCACGGTCGCCATGACGCTGGATGAGGCGCGGGCCGCACTCGATGCCTGTTTCGACGGTTCCTTTGGTGCCGCCGGCGCGGAGGTGGTGGTCGAGGAGTTCATGACCGGCGAAGAGGCAAGCTTCTTCTGCCTCTGCGACGGTAACACCGCGCTGCCCTTCGGCACCGCGCAGGATCACAAGCGCGTTGGCGATGGCGACACCGGTCCCAACACCGGTGGCATGGGCGCCTACTCGCCAGCTCCGGTGATGACGCCGCAGATGGTCGAACGCACCATGCGCGAGATCGTCGAGCCGACCATGCGCGGCATGGCCGAACTGGGTGCGCCCTTCGCCGGCGTACTGTTCGCCGGGCTGATGATATCAGATAAGGGGCCGAAGCTGATCGAATACAACACCCGGTTCGGCGATCCGGAATGCCAGGTGCTGATGATGCGGCTGAAGGACGATCTGTTGGTTCTGCTCAACGCGGCAACCGACGGGCAGCTTGCCCATACTTCGGTGCGTTGGCGCGACGAGGCCGCACTTACCGTGGTGATGGCGGCCCGGGGCTATCCGGGCACGCCGGAAAAGGGGTCGGTCATCCGCGGCGTCGAAGACGCGGCGGGCGACGGTGTCGAGATCTTCCACGCCGGTACCGCCATCAATGGCGGCGCGCTGGTCGCCAATGGCGGCCGCGTCCTCAATGTCACGGCGACGGGAAGCACCGTCGGCGAGGCGCAGAGACGAGCCTACGCCGCGCTCGACCGCATCGACTGGCCGGATGGCTTCTGCCGCCGCGACATTGGCTGGCAGGCCGTTGCGCGCGAGCAGTCAAACTGAAGGTCTCTTTGGAGAGACGGCAGTCTACCGCTGGCCGCGATCGATCTCGGTCGAAGCGGTGCTGAGTGGATCGGCGGCGGCAAAGGCGGCGTCGAGTTGCGCCGGAAAACGCTGTTCCGTCCGCTTCCAGGCGACATATTGGACAATGCCGAAGTCAGGCCGTCGCGGCACCGTCTTCACGACAGGCATGCGGAAACCGTCGCGAAATTTCGTCCAGCGCGTGCCCAACGCCACAACCATGTCCTCGAAGGTCGGCGGCGCCGCCACCGAGGCGTAGGTGATGGTGACATTGCCGGCAAGGCCGGCTTCGCGTGAGACGGGAAGTGGTATCGAGGCGAGATAGTCGGGCGGCACGTCGATGAGCCCACCGAACGGCCATTGCGCGCGCAGCGTGGCGGCATCCGTCGGCGCGACATTGACGTCGATGTCCTTGGGTGTACCGGCGACCCTGTAAGGGCAGCGGAACCTGCCGCAATTGGCTCGCGCCGAAAACTGCCACAGTGCGTAGCCCTGCCAGTTGCCCATCGGAAAATGCACGTCGATGTCGTTGATGTAGCGGGCATACCAGAGTGGCAACCGCGACAGGAGCCGGTATCTGTAGCTGTTGTCGGCAATGTACTGGGCTGTCTTGCCGTTGGTGTAGATGACCGGGAAGCGGCCGACGCGCCGATGCACCTGGCGGACGAACTCCTCGGCATCGTCCAGTGACATCCATTGTGAAGGATCGTTGCCCTCGATGTCGAGGGCCATGAGATCGTCCGGTGCGGGCTCGGCGAAATCGAGGAAGCTGTTGGCCTGCTCGACCGGATTGCCGGGGCGGGCGAGATGGTAGGCGCCCCATTTCAGGCCGAGTGCCTTGGCGACAACCCGGCGGGTCTGGAAGAGTTCGCGCGTCACTGCGTGGCGTTTCCACAATGCCTTGCAGAGCTTCACCTCGGTGTCATCACCCAAACAGTAATAGGGCGGCGGCATACCGTCGGACGCCTTGTTGATGAACCCGACCACCCGCTTGTCGGTGGCGAGCTGGGCCCAGTCGATGGAATTATACTCGTAGGCGTCGACGACTAGGGCGCGATCGGCGTTCTTCCAGGGCTCGGAAAAATCCGAAGCCCTTGCCGCCATCGACAGCGCCATCGTCGCCGCGAAAGCGAGGAGCGCTGTGCGGCGAAGGAGGTGCGCCGTCCTTTTCAAACAGGGGATCCCCGTTGACCGAATTCAAATCCTGGACCGCTATGGTTAAGGAAGTGCTTTCAAGGCAATGCGGTGCGTCAGTCGAACAGCTTCAACGCCGTCGCTACCGAGAGGAACATCGACAACGGGCGGTCGTGAAATGGCGTGAAACCATGTTTGCGATAAAAAGCCGCGGCCTTGTCGTCCTTGGCGTCGACGATCAGCGCGAAGCAGGCAGGAGCAGCTTGGGCGCAGCGCCGGAGCGCATCCACGATCAGTATCGATCCAACTCGTTGTCCCTGATATCGGGTATCGACTGCCAACCTTCCGATCAATATGGCGGGCAGGACTGGATAACGCGGCAGGCGTTTTGTCAGGTCTTGTGGCAGCGAAGCTATGGGCACGCTTGACGCTGCAAGAGTGTAATATCCGGCAATGAGATCGACATCACGATCTGCGGCGACAAAGCAGTTGCTGACTCGGCGTTTGACGTCCTGGCTCGCCTGCTCGCGTAGATAGTGGTCGAGTGCCAGCACGCCACAACTGAATGCCTTACGATCATACGATCCGCCCAGCGGCTCGATGATCAGATCTAGACTCACCGGGATTCGACGACAAGTCGCTTGTAGGCGTCGGCAGCTTTGCGCAGCGCTTCATTGGGTTCGGGTGGATTGAGAATGGCTTCTACCAGAGCGCGCTGGTCCTCAATGGACAGGCGGATGATAGCAGTCTCCTCAATGGTGCGTTGTGCAGCTTCCTGCGCTGCGGAGACCACGAAGTCGCTGACGCTGCGGCCCTGGATTTCGGCGGCACGTTTCACCACACTCAGCATATCCGGTGAGATCCGAGCTTCGAGACGGGTGGTACGGGTCTGTTGGTTTGGCATCACGATCACCTCTAGCACGATATGTACGGGTTTTGACCGTACATATCAAGCACCGCGTTCAGCGCGGCTCCGGTCGGCTAGTTCTGATCTGTCGCCGGTTGATTTCATCCGGCATTGCTTGAATCTAATACGCGCCGCCGTGACTGCAAATCCGCGTGACAAAATTTGACGTTTACGTAAAAAGGAGATGGGAGACTCGCCCAAGAGCGGATGGTTTTGGGGCAGCACTGGCTGTAGGGTTCGCGCATAAGGAGAACGAGCGGCATGTATCGGGCACCGGTCGAGGACATCGCGTTCACCCTGAAGCACGTGGCGGGCATGAAATCCGCCCTTGAGGCCGGCACCTTCGGCGATCTCGGCGAGGATCTGGTCGATGCCGTCCTTGCCGAGGCTGGCCGTTTCGCCACCGAGGAGGTGGCACCGCTCTACAAGATCGGCGACCAACAAGGTGCGCTGCTGAAGGGTGCCGCCGTCACCACACCGCCCGGCTGGAAGGAGCTCTATCGCCGCTGGATCGACGGCGGCTGGAACGCGCTCTCCGGACCTGAAGCCTACGGCGGCCAAGCGCTGCCGACCATGCTTGGCGTTGCGGCGCTCGAAATGTGGAACTCCGCCGCCATGGCTTTCGGCATCGGTCCGACGCTGACCATGGGCGCGGTCGAAGCGCTCGACAAACACGCCTCCGAAGACCTCAAGGCAAAATATCTCGAAAAGCTTGTGTCCGGCGAATGGATGGGCACGATGAACCTGACCGAGCCGCAGGCGGGTTCGGACCTCGCCGCCTTGCGCGCCCGTGCCGAGCCGGCCGGTGACGGCAGCTACCGCATCTTCGGCCAGAAAATCTTCATCACCTATGGCGAGCACGATTTCACCGACAACATCATCCACCTGGTGTTGGCGCGGTTGCCCGACGCACCGGCCGGCACGCGCGGCATCTCGCTGTTCCTGGTGCCGAAATTCCTGGTCGGCGACGATGGCTCGCTCGGTGCCCGCAACGACGTCTTCTGTTCCGGCCTGGAGCACAAGCTCGGCATCCATGCTTCGCCGACCTGCACCATGATCTATGGTGATGGCTTCCAGGGCGCCAAGCCGGGCGCCATCGGCTGGCTGATCGGCGAGGAGAACAAGGGCCTCGCCTGCATGTTCACCATGATGAACAATGCGCGGCTGTGCGTCGGCATGCAGGGCGTCGCTGTCGCCGAGGCCGCAACGCAGAAGGCGATTGCCTATGCCAATGAGCGCCGACAAGGCAAGGCGGCAAGCTACGCTGGCGCCGGCATGGCACCGATTGTCCATCACCCCGACGTGCAGCGCAATCTCTTGACCATGAAGGCGCTGACGCAGATCGCACGCGCGATCAGCTATTCATGTGCCTATGCCATCGACCTGGCACGCGTCTCGGACGGCGACGAGGCGGCGCATTGGCGCGACCGGGCCAACCTGCTGACGCCGCTGGCCAAGGCTTTCTCGACCGACGTCGGTGTCGAAGTTGCCTCGCTCGGCGTCCAGGTGCATGGCGGCATGGGCTTCATCGAGGAAACGGGCGCGGCTGCCCTCTACCGCGATGCTCGCATCGCACCGATCTATGAGGGCACCAACGGCATCCAGGCGATCGATCTGGTGATGCGCAAGCTGCCGCTCGGCGGTGGCGACCATGTGCATGGCTTCATCGCCGAACTGGCTGCGGTGGCAGGAGCGGTGCGAACCTCGAACCTGCAGGGTTTCGGCCGCACCGCCGATGCTCTCGACGCAGCACTTGCCGATCTGACGCAAGCGACGCGCTTTCTGCAAAAACTGTCGGCCGATGGCCGACCGGAAGAGGCGCTGGCAGGTGCTACGCCCTATCTCAGGCTGATCTCGCTTGCCGCCGGCGGCGCCTATCTGGCGCAGGGCGCTCTTGCCGATCAGGGCCGCATCGCACTTTGCCGCTTCTTCGCCGAAAACCTGATCGGCGAGGTCGGTGCCTTGAAGGATCGCGTTGTCGAAGGCGCCGAGAGCCTTGCCGCCGCCGGCAAGACGCTGGTTTCTGCCTGACGTTCACAAGGAAAAGACCGTGACAGACCACATCCTCGTCGAGCGCCAGGGCGCCATCCAGATCATCCGCATGAACCGGCCTGACAAGAAGAACGCGCTGACGCGCGCCATGTATGCGAAAATGTCAAAAACCCTGGCCGAAGGCGACGCCGATCCTGCGGTCCGCGTCCATGTGTTCCTGGGCGTGCCCGGCGCCTTCTCCTCCGGCAACGATCTCGCCGATTTCATGGTCGTCGCCACCGGCGGCGATGGCGGCACCGAGGTCTGGGACTTCCTGATGGCGCTGGCCAGGGTCGAGAAGCCCATCGTCTCCGGCGTCGACGGCATCGCGGTCGGCATCGGCACGACGCTCAACCTGCATTGCGATCTGACTTTCGCCACACCGCGCACCGTGTTCAGGACGCCTTTCGTTGACCTTGGTCTGGTGCCCGAGGCGGGATCCAGCCTTTTGGTGCCGCGAATCCTGGGACAGCAAGGCGCGTTTGCGCTACTCGGCCTCGGCGAGGGCCTTTCGGCCGAACGGGCGAAGGTCGCCGGCTTGATCTACGAGGTGGTCGAGGAAGCAGCACTTGAAGCCGCGGTGCTGGCGGCGGCCGGCCAGATCGCGGCCAAGCCACCGCAGGCGCTGAAGATCGCGCGCGACCTGATGCGCGGCTCGCGCGACGATCTCGTCGCCCGCATCGGCGAGGAAAGCGAGCATTTTCGCGAGCGGCTGAAATCGGATGAGGCGCGCGCCGCGCTGACGGCATTCATGACCAGGAAGAAGGCCTGAGCCGCTCTTTCAGGGGTAAAGCCTCGTCTTGCCCCAGCCGCCTTTCGCGTCACGGCTGAAGACAACACGGTCGTGTAGCCGGAATGGCCTGTCGTGCCAGAATTCGATCGTCTGAGGGACAATGCGAAAGCCCGACCAGTGCTTTGGCCTAGGGATCTCGCCGATTGCATGGCGCGCCGTGTATTCGGCCACCGCCTTCTCCAGGGCGAAACGGCTTTCCAGCGGTCGCGACTGTTTCGAGGCCCAGGCGCCGATGCGGCTGCCGCGCGGCCGCGTTGCGTAATAGGCGTCGGCCTCGGCGTCGCTGACGATCTCCACCGGTCCGCGAATACGCACCTGCCGGCGCAGCGATTTCCAATGGAAGCACATCGCCGCCTTCATGCTGCCAAGAATTTCCTGGCCCTTGGCGCTCTCGAAATTCGTATAGAAGACAAACCCGCTCTCATCGAACCCCTTGAGCAGAACCATGCGCACATTCGGCATGCCGTCGGCATCGACGGTCGCCAGCGCCACGCCGTTGGGATCGTTCATTTCGCTCTTCGTGGCGTCCTCAAGCCATGCGGCAAAGAGGCGAAAGGGCTCCGCAGCCTCGGTAAAGTCACCGCTTGTTAACTCTGTGTCACTCATAGTTTTTCTCAATTTGTCACGTAGCCCAAATTATCACGAAGCCAGGGGGAGGTTGCCGATTGTCGCGTATTGCGCGAGCTTTTGACAGCAGGCAATGGGGCGTTATCGCTTCGGCCAGCGCGAAAGTCGCGATCGTGGCAGTCGCGTTGCCGCTTGCCGCCTGTGGCGCCGGTGGCTTCAGCCTGGAAAAGGCCGAAGTCGACCGCTCCATCCTGACCAACAGCACATCTGTCTCGGCCGTGCCTGCCAATTTGGATCGCGATTCCGACCAGACGACGATCGGCAACGCGGTGTCCTCGGCCGACATCGAACAGCTCGGCGGACAGGCAGTGCCGTGGGCCAATGCCGGCACCGGGTCACGCGGTTCCATCACCGGACTGGCGGAGTTGAAGGACAAGGGCCAGACATGCCGCCGTTTCAAGGTCTCACGCGAAAGCTTTGACGGCGTCGCCATGTTCGAAGGCGAACTGTGCCTGGCCAGCGCCGGCGGCTGGCGCATGCAGGACTTCAGGGCGCTCTGAGCGTGTTCTGAAAGTCGATTGGATCGGGCTCGGCGAATCTTTTTCGTCGCCCGGCGCGTTGCCAATCTTGCCGATATCCCGATATCGGCTGCGATCGGTTCCTTCCGGATCGACAAAAAACCCTCGCCAATCCTCAACCGCCGACTTTTGGAACAAGCTATGATCTTCCGCTTTTGATATGCTGCTCGAGCACTGGAATTTCTTCCTATGCGAGCGCATATAGGGAGCAACCAGAGACTCAACTCTTCTCCAGGGCAGTAAGCATGCGCGACCCCTATGAGGTGCTGGGCGTTGCCAAGAACGCATCGGCCAAGGACATAAAATCGGCGTATCGGAAACTCGCCAAGAAGTATCATCCGGATCAGAATCCGAATGATCCCAAGGCGAAGGACCGATTTGCCGCGGCCAACCAGGCCTACGAGATCGTCGGCGACGAGAAGAATCGTGTCGCTTTCGATCGCGGCGAGATCGACGCCGACGGCAAGCCGCGATTCCAGGGCTTCGAGGGCGCTGCCGGTGGTGGCGATCCCTTCGGCGGATTTCGCCGGCAGCAAGGGCCTGGCGGTTCGCGATTCGAATTCCGCTCCGGCCGCCCGGGCGGCGATCCGTTCGACGGCAACAGCGACATCTTCAGCCAGATTTTCGGCGATGCTTTTTCTGGCGTACGTGGCGCCGGGATGGGAGATCGCCGCCAGCCCGCGACCGCTGCCGATCTGAACGTGACGCTCGACGTTACCATCGAGGAGGCGGCGACCGCCGAAAAAGTGACGGCGATATTCCCCGACGGCCGCAAGGTGGCCGTCAAATTGCCGGCCTATGTCGAGGATGGCCAGACCATCCGGCTGAAGGGGCAGGGCGAGCAAGGGCCAGGCCTGCCGGGCGACGCGCTGGTCAAGATCCATCTTCGCCGGCATCCGCGCTACCGCATCGAGGGCCGCGACCTGCACGCCGATCTGCCGGTGACGCTGGCGGATGCCGTGCTCGGCGCCAAGGTTCCCGTCGATACACCGACCGGCCGGCTCGCGGTCAACATCCCCGCCTGGTCGAGCTCCGACAAGGTCCTGCGGCTGAAGGGCAGGGGCCTGCCGGAAAAGGCCGGCGGCCACGGCGATCTCTACGCCCATGTCCGGATCATGCTGCCGGAGGGCGGCGATAGCGCACTCGAAGCGCTGTTGCGCAGTCAAAAAGGCTGATCGGCGGCTCTTGTCCCCCGAACTGTCCAGTTTGAGCGCTTGAAGGGGCTCTGTGCCTGTGCGATAGGGCACTCCACAAAGCAGAAATCTTGCGGAGAGCGCTCACATGGCGGGTGGACAGGGCCTAATGGCCGGCAAGCGCGGCCTTATTCTTGGCGTCGCCAACAACAGGTCGATCGCCTATGGCATCGCCAAGGCCTGTGTCGACCACGGCGCCGAGATCGCGCTGACCTATCAGGGCGAGGCATTCAAAAAGCGTGTCGAGCCGCTGGCGGCGGAACTGGGCGCCTTTGTCGCCGGCCATTGCGACGTGACCGATCCGGCGAGCCTGGACGAGGTTTTCGCCAATGTCGCCAGGCACTGGGGCAAGCTTGATTTCCTCGTCCACGCCATTGCCTTCTCCGACAAGGACGAACTGACCGGCCGTTATGTCGAAACGACGCGCGACAATTTCCTGCGCACCATGGACATTTCGGTCTATTCCTTCACCACCATTGCCAAGCGCGCCGAGGCGCTGATGGCCAATGGCGGCTCGCTGCTGACCCTGACCTACTACGGCGCCGAAAAGGTGATGCCGCATTACAACGTCATGGGTGTCGCCAAGGCGGCGCTCGAGGCCAGCGTGCGCTACCTGGCCGTCGACCTCGGCGCAAAGAAGATCCGCGTCAACGCCATCTCGGCTGGCCCGATCAAGACGCTTGCCGCTTCCGGCATCGGCGATTTCCGCTACATTCTGAAGTGGAACGAGTATAATTCGCCGCTGAAGCAAACGGTGACGCAGGAGGAAGTCGGCGATTCCGGCGTTTATTTCCTGTCCGATCTGTCGCGCGGCGTCACCGGTGAAGTGCATCACGTCGATTCGGGCTACCACGTCGTCGGCATGAAGGCGGTCGATGCGCCTGATATCTCGACGGTCAAGGACTAACCCACCAACCGTCATCCGTCCCGATCCCGCACCGGAAGACTTGATGTACCCGCTGGTTTATATCGTGCGCCACGGCCAAACCGCGTGGAACGCCGAATTCCGGCTTCAGGGGCAGGCCGACACCGATCTCAATGCTCTTGGCCGCGAGCAGGCGACCCGAAACGGTCGTCGGCTAGCCGAACTGGTCCAAAATCCCGAAGATTTCGATTTCGTCGCCAGCCCCATGAAACGGACGCGCGAAACGATGCAGCGCATCCGCGTCGCGATGGAGCTTGATCCAGGCGCCTATCGAACGGATCCACGCCTCGTCGAAGTCAATTTCGGTGATTGGCAGGGATTTACCTTCCCCGAGCTCGAGGCGCGATATCCCGGAGCGGGCAGGACGCGCGCTCTGGACAAATGGAACTTTCGGCCACCCGGCGACGGCGCGGAGAGTTACCAGATGCTGCTCGAACGCGTGAGGCCATATTTCGACGCGATCGAACGCCAGACGATCTGCGTTACCCATGGCGGCGTCATGCGCGCCTTGTTTCGCTTCGTGCTCGATGTGGCAGAGGACGAGGCGGCGAACCTGGAAATACGGCACGATCGTTTGCTCAAGCTCGAAGGCAAGAGCCTGGAGTGGCTTTAGGGCACCAATTCCCTAGTTCGTGTCGCTGTCCGGTAACTGCATATCGGTGACGACATTCTCGCCATTGTTCACGTCATAAGCGATGACGATGTCCATGCCCGGCTTCAGCGCGTCGAGATCCGTCTCGGCATTAAGCTTGTAGGACTTGCCGTCATCCAACGTCAGCGTCAGCGCGTCCTTGTCGACCTTCTTGATCAAACCTTCGGTCTGGCCAGCGAAAGCAGCGGTTGAAAGCAGCAGTGTGGCGGCAATGGCGCCAATCAGGGTACGCATAGTCGTTCCTCTTTGTCATTGCACCGGCATGGCGGCGGGCGTTCAACGGCGGATGGAGCAGAGCAGAAACCAACCGAATGTGTCAAAACTAAATCCGCCAGATCACAGTTTGACCCCTGTGAAAAACGCCAATAGAAGCAGACTACAGCGCCGCGCGGCCTCATGGACGCGCAAAGGACGCTGTAGCACTTTTGATTGCGCATGATCCTTTCCGAACATCGCTTCGATTTCGGGGTCATGCGTCAAGCCGGCTCCGCTGCCGGGCAGGGTCATTCTATGTCTCACAACACGTTCGGTCACCTTTTCCGCGTCACCACCTGGGGTGAAAGCCATGGCCCGTCGCTCGGCTGCGTCGTCGATGGTTGTCCGCCCGGCATCCGCTTCACCCAAGCCGAGATTCAGGCTGAACTCGACAAGCGTCGGCCGGGACAGTCACGTTTCGTGACGCAACGTCGCGAACCAGATGAGGTGAAGGTGCTGTCCGGCTTCATCCTCGACGAGGACGGCGAGACCATGATCACCACCGGCACGCCGGTGTCGATGCTGATCGAGAATGTCGACCAGCGCTCGAAGGATTATGGCGAGATAGCCCGCCAATATCGGCCCGGCCATGCCGATTACACTTATGACGTCAAATACGGCGTGCGCGATTATCGTGGCGGCGGCCGCTCCTCGGCCCGCGAGACGGCCGCGCGGGTGGCAGCCGGTGCCTTGGCGCGCAAGGTTGTGCCCGGCGTGGTGGTGCGCGGCGCGCTGGTGTCGATGGGCGAAAAATCCATCGACCGCGCCAACTGGAACTGGAATTTCATCGGCGACGCGGAAAATCCGTTCTTCACCCCTGATCCGGCTTCCGTTTCGGTCTTCACTAGATATCTCGACGGCATCCGCAAGGCGGGGTCCTCGGTCGGCGCGGTGATCGAGATCGTCGCCGACGGCGTTCCGGCAGGCCTCGGCGCGCCGATCTACGCCAAGCTCGACCAGGACATCGCGTCTGGCCTGATGTCGATCAACGCCGTCAAGGGCGTCGAGATTGGCAACGGCTTTGAGGCCGCCCGCATCACCGGCGAGCAGAATGCCGACGAGATGCGCATGGGCAATGACGGCAAGCCGGTGTTCCTGTCCAACAATGCCGGCGGTATCCTCGGCGGCATCTCGACCGGCCAGGCGATCGTCGCCCGTTTCGCCGTCAAGCCGACCTCCTCGATCCTGACGCCGCGAAGATCGATCGACAAGGACGGCCACGACGTCGAGATCATGACCAAGGGCCGCCACGATCCATGCGTCGGCATCCGTGCCGTGCCGATCGGCGAGGCGATGGTTGCCTGCGCCCTTGCCGATCATTATCTGCGTCATCGAGGACAGACGGGAAGGGGAATAGGGGAATAGGGGACTATGTTGCGCTCTTAGCCCGGCCAGCCAAATCTTTTTGCATTTCCCTACTCCCGTACTGCCCTACTCCCTTATTCCCTGCGAGCGAAGCGAGCATTTATGCCTTACGACCAGAAGAAAATCGTCGAAGCCCTGCGCGCTTTCGAACGGGGCGAGATCGTCGTCGTCATGGACGATGACGGGCGCGAGAACGAGGGCGACCTGATCGTCGCCGCCGTCCACTGCACGCCTGAAAAGATGGCGTTCATCGTTCGCCACACCTCGGGCATCGTCTGCACGCCGATGCCGCGCGAGGAAGCCAAGCGGCTGAACCTTGCGCCGATGGTCGCCGACAATGATTCGGCCCACACCACCGCTTTCACGGTCAGCGTCGATTTCAAGCATGGCACCACCACGGGCATTTCGGCCGACGACCGCACGCTGACCGTGCGCAACCTCGCCAACGGCAATGTCGGCGCCTCCGATTTCGTCCGCCCAGGCCACATCTTTCCGCTGATCGCGCGCGAGGGCGGCGTGCTGATGCGTTCGGGTCATACCGAAGCGGCGGTCGATTTGTGCAAGCTCGCCGGCCTGCCGCCGATCGGTGTCATTTCCGAACTGGTCAATGACGACGGCACCGTCAAGCGCGGCCCGCAGGTCGCGGCCTTTGCCGAGGAGCATGGCCTGAAGCAGGTTTCGGTCGCCGACCTCATAGGATATCGGCAGCGCAAGGAAACGCTGGTCGAGCGCGTCGCCTGCTCGGAAATCGACACGCTCGGCGGCAAGGCGCAGGTCTTTACCTACACGCTGCCCTGGGACTCCATGCATCACGTTGCCATCGTCTTCGGCGACATCCGTGACGGCGAGGACGTGCCGGTGCGTCTGCATTCCGAGGATGTGGTGACGGATGTCTTCGGCACCAGCCATCGGCTCGACGCCATCATGAAGGCGATGGGCGAGCGCAGGCGCGGCGTTATCGTCTATCTGCGCGAAGGCTCTGTCGGCGTCGCCCATCAGGAGCGCAAGCGGCCGGCGAGCGGCGACCGCGAGGATCACGAAGAGGCCCGCCGCCGCGAAAACGAGTGGCGCGAGATCGGGCTCGGCGCGCAGATCCTTAAGGATCTCGGCATTTCCTCGATCAACCTGATCGCCTCGCGCGAACGCCACTATGTCGGCCTCGAAGGTTTTGGCATCCATATCGCCAAGACCGAGATTCTCTGAGCGCTGGCCGGTAGCTCCCGGCCTTAACCCAGGCCCGTCGATCATTCCGCAGGAATGGCGGCGGTTTCGCACCCGTCCATGTCACATTCTCGCGTAGCAAGGCTGCGCTGGCCAAGCAGCACCGTGGCCAGCGCGATTGTGCCTGAAGCAACCGAGACCCAGAACCCGTTCTGAGCGCCGAATGCGTCCACCACCGCACCGGCGGCGAAGGAACCAAGAGCCATGCCGATGCCGATCCCGGTCATCACCCAGGTGATGCCTTCGGTCAGCATTGCTTCCGGCACGTGTCGTTCAATCAGGCCGAAGGCGGTTATGAAGGTCGGCGAGATCGCCACGCCGCTGATGAACACGGTCAATGCCAGCAGAGGCACCGTGTCGGCGGTGAGCGGCAGCAGCGTGCCGAGCGCGACGAGGGCGACTGCGATGGCCAGCTGGCGTTGCAGCGGTGCTTGCAGGTTGAGTGCGCCGACGATGATGCCCAGCACGAACGACCCGAGCGCATAGACGCCGATGACCAAGCTCGCGGCCGCCAGTTGCCCAAGCTCTTTGGTGATCGCGACGGTGCTCACTTCCGTCGTCGCGAAGGTTGCGCCGACGAAGATCAGGGCGAAGGTGATGATCTGAACCGGTCGCAGGCGGATTGCGGAGCCGCCAGAGCCCTGTTCCACCGGTCGCACTTGCGGCTCGGTCGAGCGTTGCAGGATGAAGGCTATTGATCCGAATGCGAGAAATAACGTGCTCGCCACCATGCCCGCTTCCGGGAACAGCGCGGCACTCAGGCCCACCGACAGCGATGCACCCGCTATGTAGACCAGTTCGTCGGCCGCCGACTCGAAGGCGAACGCGGTGTTCATCTGAGGCCGCCCGCGAAAAATCTCGGTCCAGCGCGCGCGCACCATTGCCGGTATGCTGGGCATCGCCGCCGCCAGCAGTGCCGACACGAACAGCATCCACACCGGCCAGTCTTGATTGGCGGCCGCAACCAATACGACGAAAGCCAGCACCGAAATGATGGTGGTGGGCACTACGATCCGCGTCTGGCCAAGGCGATCCACCAGTCTCGATATCTGCGGCGCCAGGAAAGCGTTGGCGAGCGCGAATGTCGCGGCGACGGCGCCGGCCAGCCAATATTCTCCGCGCGTCTGCGACAGCATTGCCACGATGCCGATTGGCGCCATGGCGATCGGCAGGCGCGCTATGAAGCCCGCGGCGGCAAAGCCCTTGGTTCCGGGGGCACGAAAGATCTCCACATAGGGATTTTGCATGGGTTGGTTCCTCGACAAAGCACGATTCGACATTTACATACGGTGCGTATGAATATCAAATAGCGCATACGCGACGTATGTCAATTGGCATACGATGCGTATGTGAATAGGGCCGGTAGCCATGCACAAGCCTCGCAAGGAGATGATCGCCGAGACACGCGCCAAATTGATCGCGGCCGCCCGCCATGCCTTCGGCACGATCGGCTATTCGGAGGCCTCGATGGATGACTTCACCGCCTCAGCCGGACTGACGCGCGGCGCGCTTTATCATCACTTCGGCGACAAGAAGGGCCTGCTGCAGGCGGTTATCGCCGAAATCGATGGGGAGATGGCGGCGCGCATCAATGAGGTCGCGTCGAGAGCGCCGACCCGTTGGCAGCAGTTCGTCGACGAATGTTCGACCTATATCGAGATGGCGCTGGAGCCGGAAATCCAGCGCATCATGTTCCGGGATGGCCCGGCCGTTCTGGGCGATCCGGCACAATGGCCGAACGCCAATGCGTGCATCGCTTCAATGACCGGCCATCTGACGGCGCTTCAGGAGGAGGGGGTCGTCGTCTCCAGCCTCGACCCCGAAACTGCCTCGCGGCTGATCAACGGCGCGAGCAGTCAGGCGGCGCAGCGGATCGCCAATTCGAACGACCCCGAAGCGACCTCGAAGAAGGTGGTCACGGCGTTCAAGCAACTGCTCGAAGGCCTGCTCAAAAGGCCGGGTCAACCGAGTTGAAATCCCATTGGTGGCTTGGCGCCACGGTAGGGCTCCGAACTCAGGTTAGCAAAAGACCTGACGACAGCCAGTTCGGCAGTGTCGGCAGCTTTTGTGCCGGCAGCTTTTCACGATAGGAATTTTTTCTTGACTCCGTGACCTCAGCTATGGTACATATTCGCTCATGGTGCTGATTTGCGCCAGTGACCCGCCGCGCAGGCGGGTTTTTCGTTTCCGCCAGCCTACGCGCCGGCGAAGGCTCCCAAGGAACCTGTTAACCCGAGTTCGTTGCCCTGTGGGCGCCACGGCCGGCAATTGACAATCGCCGGGTTGGGTTCATCCTTTCTCACCATCTCTGAGGGGAGATTCGGGACATGTGGGATTTCGATATCGGCAGGTCGGTGTCCATCATGATGCGGACCTGGCCGTTCATTGTCTTTCGCATGATCGTCTATTTTGGCATCACGCTGGCCTACATCATGGCGACCGGCACGGGCGCCTCTGTCGGCTATGGCGTCGGTCATATCTCCACCGATCCCGACGGGCCGCTGTCGTTTGCCCTGTGGGGCGGCGTGGTCGGCTTCGGCATCGTCTCGATCGCCGTCTACTAGATTCGCGAATACATCCTCTATGTCGTCAAGGCCGGTCACATCGCCGTCATGGTCCATCTGATCGACGGTCGCGACATTCCGGGTGGCCAAGGCCAGGTCGCCTACGCCAAGGATATCGTTACCCAGCGTTTCGCGGAGGCCAACATCCTTTTCGTCGTCGACCAGCTGGTCAAGGGCGCCATCCGCGCCATCACCGGCCTGCTTGGCGGCATCGCCGCTTTCCTGCCGATCCCGGGCCTGAGCGGCCTCGTCTCCTTCATCAACACGGTGATCCGCCTGTCGCTGACCTATGTCGATGAGATCATCCTCGGCTACAACATTCGCATTAATTCATCCTCGCCGTTCGAGACGGCGCGCCAGGGCGTCGTGCTCTATGCCCAGAATGGCAAGGTCATGGTCAAGAATGCCGTCTGGCTGGCGGTCATCATGTGGGGCGTATCATTCCTCATTTTCTTGCTCATGCTGGCCCCGGCCGCCGCCATTCTTTTCCTGATGCCCGGCCAGCTCGCCGACTGGGCCTTCGTGCTCGCCATCGTCTTCGCCTGGGCCTTCAAGGCGGCGTTCATCGAGCCCTTCGCCATCGCTTGCCTGATGCAGGTCTATTTCAAGACCATCGCGGGCCAGGTGCCAGATCCGGCCTGGGACACCCGGCTGGCGGAGGCGTCGTCGAAGTTCAGGGAACTCAAGGACAAGGCGCTGGCCTCCTTTGGCGGCTCGCCCTGGGGACCGGCCGGCGCGACACCCTGATCAGCGAGGGCTCGACGGCGCGGCAGAAACGGTGTTGAGGCGCGCCACGGTCGATTTGAGCAGCACTTCACCTTGCCCGGAAAACGTCTCGCTCATGATCAGTTCCGGCAGCGGCAGCCGCCGTCCCCAGCCATGCGTTTCAAGGTCAGGTTTTGGCGCGAACTCCGAGACGCGGCCGACGCAGAGATAGGCGACCGGGGTCACATGCTCCGGAATAGAAAGCAGGCCTTTCAGCGCTTGCGCCTCGATGATGCTGACCCAGCCGACACCGACGCCTTCGGCGCGCGCCGCCAGCCAGAAATTCTGCACCGCGCAGACCGTGCTATAGAGGTCCATCTCCGGATTGTGCGAGCGTCCCAGTGGCGAACCCTTCGAACGCTCGCGATCGCAGGTGATGCAGATGTTGAGCGCGCTTTCGCAAATGCCTTCCAGCTTGAGTTTGCGGTAGAGCGCCTGCCGCTCTTCCGCAATGGCCGGCAGTTCCTGCTGGCGCGCCGCCAGGAACAGGTCGCGCACCTTTTCCCGTCGCTCGGCATCGCGAATGACGATGAAGTTCCAAGGCTGCATGAAGCCGACCGACGGCGCGTGATGGGCGGCAAGCAGCAGCCGCGCCAGCACCTCATCGTCGAGCCCGGTGGGCAGGAAATGGCTGCGGACGTCGCGCCGCGTGAACATGGCGCGATACACCGCATCGCGCGCATTCTGCTCAAATCCATCGCCAACAGCAGCGGTCATGTGTTCCGGCATCGCTTGTCCCCTTGCGATTGCAATCGATGCCAACCGCCTGACCATGCGGATGACGATGCCTGCCAGGCCGGTCTTCTGGCTCGGGATCAACCCGCGTCCGGTGCCTTCCCGTCATCGACAGTGGCATATACCGGCGCGGTCCCCCTTACAGCGTTGGGCACGCCACGGAATTCAACCGTGTTCCCGATTCTCCCGCTTGCGGCGGGCACCAGGCAGTGTCACGGACCTTACGCCGAAGCGCGGACGACGCCAATGCCTGCAGCGACGCGAATGGACGCAGGCGCGATTTTCCCCAGTCATCGGCCGCCGGTGCATGGCCTTTGCCGATCCGGGTCACTAGATTAGGACGATGGCTACCCGTCTCTATACCCATCCGATCTTCCTTGAGCACCTCACGCCGCCCGGCCATCCCGAGCGGCCGGACCGCTTGCGCGCCATCGAGCGCGTGCTGGACGACGAGGCTTTTGCCGCGCTCGATCGTATCCAGGCGCCGGAAGGCGACGAGGCCACCATCCTCTATGCTCATCCCGCCGATTTCGTCGCCCGCGTGCGCGCCGCCATTCCCGACGAGGGAATCGCCCGCATCGACGCTGACACCACCGCCAGCCCGAAGAGCTGGCAGGCGGCGATCACCGCAATCGGTGCGGCCAACGCCGCCGTCGACGACGTCTTTGCAGGCCGCGCCGACAATGTCTTCGTCGCGGCGCGGCCGCCCGGCCACCATGCCGAAAAAACCACGGCGATGGGTTTTTGTCTGTTCAATACGGCGGCGATCGCGGCGCGTTATGCGCAGAAGAAGCATGGTATCGAGCGTGTTGCCGTCGTCGACTGGGACGTGCATCACGGCAACGGCACGCAGGATATTTTCTGGGACGATCCGTCGGTGCTCTATTGTTCGACGCACCAGATGCCGCTCTACCCCGGCACCGGCGCGAGGAACGAAACCGGTGCCGGCAACATCGTCAACGTACCGCTGGCGCCGCAGACCGGCAGCGAGGTGTTTCGCGATGCCTTCCTGTCGCGCGTGCTGCCGGCGCTCGACAATTTCGCGCCCGACCTGATCATCATTTCGGCCGGGTTCGACGCACATCACCGCGATCCGCTGGCCGAGATCAACCTGACCGAGGACGATTTCGACTGGGCGACCGGCCAGCTGATGCAGCGCGCCGCGCGTCACAGCGGCGACCGGCTCGTCAGCCTGCTCGAGGGTGGCTACGATCTGCAGGGATTGGCATTTTCGGTCGCCGCCCATGTCGGGCGACTGATGAAAGGATGAATGATGGCTGGTGAGATCAACGAAGATGTCAAGGAGATGAGCTTCGAACAGGCCCTCGACGCGCTGGAAAAGATCGTCGATGATCTTGAGCGTGGCGACGTGCCGCTCGATCAGTCGATCAAGATCTATGAGCGCGGCGAAGCGCTGAAGGCGCATTGCGACCGGCTGCTAAAGGCAGCCGAGGACAAGGTCGAGAAGATCAGGCTGTCGCGTGACGGCAAGCCGGTTGGAACGGAGCCGCTCGACGCGGACTGAGGCACGCAGCCGTCTCACCGACTTTTGGACACGATCATGATTGAGCATAGAGTTCGTCTTGATTGAAACGGCTCAGGACAAGAGGAGATACGGAAACGATGTGCAGAAACATCAAGACCCTGTTCAATTTTGATCCGCCCGCGACCAACGACGAAGTCCGCGACGCGGCACTTCAGTTTGTCCGCAAGCTGAGCGGAACGACGCGGCCTTCGAAGCAGAATCAGCATGCCTTCGACCACGCGGTCGAAGCCATCGCGGCATCGGCGCGCGAACTGCTCGATTCACTCGAAACTCATCAGCATCCTCGCAATCGCGAGGAAGTGGCGGCCAAACTAAGGGCGAAATCGGCGATCCGGTTTGCCTGAAGCGTCCAGGCTGCCTCTGGCGCTGACAAGGAGAGTGCATGAGCTTCTTCCCGGGGAAAGACCCAGAGGCCGGCGACGCCTTCGCCAGCGACCAGATCGAACTGATGGTCATCCCCAACGCCAAGGATATTGGCGGTTTCCAGGTGCGCCGCGCCCTGCCGACCGCCAAGAGGCGGTTGGTCGGCCCGTTCATCTTCTTCGACCGCATGGGCCCGGCTATCCTGCGCGCCGGCCAGGCGCTCGACGTACGCCCGCATCCGCATATCGGTCTGTCGACGGTCACCTATCTGTTCGACGGCAATATAAGGCATCGCGATTCACTCGGCACCGAAATGGTCATCCAGCCCGGTGACGTAAACCTGATGACCGCCGGCCGCGGCATCGTCCATTCTGAGCGCACCCCTGAAGAAATGCGCGGCGCGCCGATGTCGATTTCGGGCTTGCAGACCTGGTTGGCGCTGCCGGACGGCAAGGAAGACGTAGCCCCAGTTTTCGAGAACACCACAGCACTCCGGTTGCCCGAGATCGACGCCGAGGGCGTTAGCGGCCGCATTGCCATTGGTGATTTCCAAGGGCTGCGATCCCCGGTCAGGGCCGACACAGAGACACTCTATGCCGATCTGCGCCTGGCGCCAGGCGCCAGCGTGAAGATCCCCGCCGATGCGGAAGAACGAGCCATCTACACACTGGAAGGCGAGGTCTCGATCTCGGGCGACGCTTTCCCGGCCGAACGGCTGCTGGTGTTTCGGCCCGGTGACGAGATCGTCGTATCGTCGCAGACCGGCGCGCATTTCATGCTGTTCGGCGGCGCTTCGCTCGGCTCGCAGCGCTACATCTGGTGGAATTTCGTCTCATCGTCGAAGGAACGCATCGAGCAGGCCAAGCACGAATGGAAGACGGGACGTTTCGATATTGTTCCCGGAGACGAGGAAGAGTTCATTCCGCTGCCGGAAAGCTGATGCATTCGCCCGAAAGTGACCCGGTTCTGGGAGAACGGCATGCATCAAACCAAGGACCGCAGCCCGATCCGCGTCACTGACGTGCATTTACATTCTCCGGCCGGCGGCCTATTTCGCCAATGAACAGAAAGCCTGAGCACCCGTGAACGCAACGCCGCATACGCCGCTTCTCGACAAAGTCCGCATCCCAGCCGACCTGCGCACGCTTGCCGAAAGCGAGCTGCCGCAATTGGCAGCCGAGCTTCGCGCCGAGCTGATCGATGCCGTCTCCCACACCGGCGGCCATCTTGGCGCCGGCCTTGGCGTGGTCGAGTTGACGGTGGCGCTGCACTATGTCTTCAACACCCCCGATGACCGGCTTATCTGGGACGTCGGCCATCAGGCCTATCCGCACAAGATCCTGACCGGCCGCCGTGACCGCATCCGCACATTGCGCCAGGAAGGGGGCCTGTCGGGCTTCACCCGCCGCGCCGAGAGCGAGTACGATCCCTTCGGCGCCGCCCACTCCTCGACATCGATTTCGGCCGGCCTCGGCATGGCTGCCGCTCGCGATCTCTCCGGCGGCCGCAACAATGTCATCGCTGTCATCGGCGACGGTGCGATGTCTGCCGGCATGGCCTACGAGGCGATGAACAATGCCGGCGCGCTCGATGCGCGGCTGATCGTCATCCTCAACGACAACGACATGTCGATCGCGCCGCCGACCGGCGCGATGAGTGCCTATCTGGCGCGTCTGGCTTCGGGCAAGGCCTATATCGGCCTGCGCGATTTCGGCAAGAAACTGACGTCCTATCTCGGCAAACGCGCCGACCGCGCGATCACAAGGGCGGTCGAGCACGCACGCGGCTACGTTACCGGCGGCACGCTGTTCGAGGAGCTCGGTTTCTATCACATCGGCCCGATCGACGGTCACAATCTGGAGCATCTGATCCCGGTCCTGAAAAATGTCCGCGACAATGGCGAAGGCCCCGTGCTGATCCATGTCGTCACTCAGAAGGGCAAGGGCTACGCGCCGGCGGAAGCCGCCGCCGACAAATATCACGGCGTCAACAAATTCGATGTCATCACCGGCGCGCAGGCCAAGGCGCCCGCCAACGCGCCTGCCTACACCAAGGTGTTCGCCGAAAGCCTGGTAAGGGAAGGCCGCGAGGATGACCGTATCGTTGCCGTCACCGCTGCCATGCCGAGCGGCACCGGCCTCGACCTGTTCGGCGAGGCATTCCCGTCGCGGACCTTCGATGTCGGCATCGCCGAACAGCACGCGGTGACCTTCGCAGCCGGCCTTGCCACCGAAGGCTATAAGCCGTTCGCGGCGATCTATTCGACCTTCCTGCAGCGTGCCTACGACCAGGTCGTCCACGACGTCGCCATCCAGAAATTGCCGGTGCGGTTTCCCATCGACCGGGCTGGTTTCGTCGGAGCCGACGGCGCCACCCATTGCGGCGCTTTCGACACCACCTTCCTGGCAACCTTGCCGGGGTTTGTCGTCATGGCCGCTGCCGACGAGGCGGAGCTGCGCCATATGGTGCGCACCGCGGCGAGCTATGATGACGGCCCGATCGCCTTCCGCTATCCGCGCGGCAACGGCGTCGGCGTGGACCTGCCGGAGCGCGGCTCGGTTCTCGAAATCGGCAAGGGCCGCATCCTCAAGGAGGGCACCAAGGTAGCACTGCTGTCCTTCGGCACGCGACTGCAGGATTGTCTGATCGCCGCCGAGGAGCTGGGTGCGGCGGGGCTTTCCACCACGGTCGCCGATGCCCGTTTCGCCAAGCCGCTCGACGAGGATCTGATCCGCCGGCTGGCCCGCTCCCATGAGGTGCTGGTGACGGTGGAGGAGGGCGCCGTCGGCGGCTTTGCCAGCCACGTGCTGCAGTTCCTCGCCCACGAAGGCCTCCTGGAAAGCGGCTTGAAGGTGCGTCCGCTGGTGCTGCCCGACGTGTTCACTGACCACGCCAAGCCGGAAAAGATGTACGCCGATGCCGGGCTCGACGCGGCCGGCATCGTGCGCACCGTGTTCGTCGCGCTCGGGCATATGGTTCGCGCTCAACGCGCCTGAATTAAAGTCTCAACGACTTGAATCAGTTGGCCGGCCCACGACCTTAACGCGTTGTTTACGCTGCCGTTTGGCCTTTCGCTTACCGTCTCTCTTGGTCGTTTTTCAACGGCGCCCTGCTAAACCGTTGACCAGGCAGGGAGACAACAACAATGAAAACGCTTCTGTGCGGCGTAGCGCTTTGCATCGTCATCGTCGCGCCGGCCGCCGCCGAAACGCGCTACGATCGCAGCCTCGAAAAGGCGGCCATGAGCATCATCGCCGGCAAGATGGGCGATATCCGCGGCGGCTTTTCCTACAAGCAGGTGCCGCAGCTGGTGGTCGTGCCGGGCGTAGTGCCGGCCATGAGCGAACGCCCACGCGAGGAAGCCACGGGCAAGCCGGACGACGATCTGTCGCCCGCCGTGGAACGGCAGGTCTCGCGAACCATTTTCTAAATTGGAGGCCGGTGGGCCTGGAGTTGCTTAAGAAGGCACGATGGGTGTCGGTCCATCGGCAGATGCCTTTCCATGACGCTTGCCGTTATGCAGCCGATCTGAAAAGACTATTCTTCGGCCAGCTCCGCTTGCTTCGACGGCTTCTCGGAGCGCCATGATTTCGCGGCGTTGCGGGCGCGGTCGGCCAAGATGGCGAGGCGTCCGCGCAGGCTTCGCCCACCCATCACTGATGACAAGATCACCGAATGCGTCGAAAAGCGGCGCTTGAAATCCTCGCCGCCGCAGAGAAAGTCGACCGTGGTCAAGCCCTGGTCAAGCGACCACTGGATATAGTCCATCATCAAGACCATGCCCGGCGAGGCCCGCTCGAAGGACGGGTCATAGGTCGTGACGAAAGCCATCATCGTCCCGCGCTGCTCGAAATTGATCGAGACGGCGATGATCGCGTCGTCACGTTCGAGCACGAAGATGCGCAGCAATCGGAGCTCGGCCAGGACGGAGACGAGTGCCGCCAGAGCGGTGGAGCCTTCGTCGAAGAGATCCGAAGCGCGGCCGTGCTTTGCCAGCCACAGCCGCTTCAGCGCCGCGACGCGCTCGAGCACCTGCTCGCGGTCTTCGTGCGCATCCATCAGGCGGAAGCGCAGCTTGCCGCCTTCCTCCATGAATTTGCGGCCACGGCGGTAGTTTTGCCGGGTTTTTTTCGATTGGCTTTCGAACCATTGCGCGCCGCCTTGCCAGGTGCCAGCGACACGATGGCTGATCTCGCTGCGGTGGTTTGGCTGCAAGATCGTGCCGCGGCCTGGGACGGCGGAACCGAGCAGGGCGTGGAATCGGGCATCCGGCAACAAACGATTCAGATAAACGAGGTCGAAGCCACCATCGTCGAGAATGCGTTGCCAGAGTTGCGATAGAATCAACGGGTCGCAGTCGGGGGCGAGCAACACGTCGCCGTAATCGCTGTGATCCTTCGCCGCCCATTCCAGGATACGGACACCGGAGCGCTTGAAGGTCGCAAGTGCAATGACGGCCTCAAGCCGCTTGCCGCTCCAGACCAACCCGATCCTGAGGCCGCGCCGGTCCTGATGCGGCGTCGTGCGCCACCAGGCCGAGATCCAGTCCGGATGCTGGAAAACAAGGCCGCCGGCGCGTTGCCAGAGCGCCGTCCAGGCCGGCGCTATTTCTGCCAGGCGCGCGGCCGAAGTCGCGACTTCGATATGGTGCGTTTGCGGCAGCCGGCACACGACGGGCCCGTTCAAGGCTCCCCCCTTTGCGGCGATTGCCGTGACTCGGGCTTTTCAGTGCGGAGGTATCTTGCGATCAGCCGCCAAATCCGCTTCAGCGGCAGGATATAGAGGCCTGAGAGCGACTGGTAGTCGCGCACGTTGCGTTCGATCAAACCGAACTTGAAGTCCTCGTCCGGTCTGGGAACGCATAGCGTTCCGAACAGCCGGTCCCAGAACGAGAAGAGCAGCCCGAAGTTCTTGTCGTAGTGGCGCGGGTCCGTGCTGTGGTGCAACTGATGCCAGTGCGGGCATAAGATCAGGTTGTTCAGCGGCCCAAAGGAAATCTTGAAATGCGTGTGCCTGACGAAATCCATCATCAGGATGTTGCGTATGATGTAGACGTTGACGCCGAAGATCGTCAGTTCGACGAGGTTCAACGCGACCAGCGACCAGATGCCGAAGCAGATGCCGGGAATGACGCCGTCCCAAGCCCGGTTCATCAATTCGTCGAGCGGGTGGACGCGGTCCTTGGTTATGCCGACCATCACCTCGGCCGAATGGTGCACCTTGTGCAGTTCCCAGAGCACCGGATAGCGATGCTGGGCGACGTGATAGAGATAGTAAGAGATGTCGTAGGCGAGCAGCATTGTGATGGTGAATATCGTTACCGTCACCGGTCCTGCCGGACCGTCGATCAGAGGCGATTGGATCGGAAGGAAGGTCGTGAGTAGCCAGTTCGTCGCATAACCGACGGCGCTGACGAAGACGATGCCGGCAGGCAGCATGAGGAACGGCATCAGGGCCTTCCTCGTCACCCAGAACAGAAGGTCGGCTCTCGCCGAGGGATGAGTGACGACCTCGTGCGGGATCGCGAACTCGAAGAATTCTTTCCAGCTCTTTTTCTCGACCGTGCGCCAATAGGCGACGAGGGCGCTGACCAAAGCGGTCAGCAACAGAAGTCCGGTCGCCAGCAGACCGGCGCCGGAAATCCGGTCAAGCACCTTGTAGACGATTTCGCTGGCCATTTCCAAGATTGCCGCCTCTTCATCCCGTTTTGCGGGCTGTCGCAGTCATAACATTTTAGTCCTCAAGCAAGTGCGACGAGAACTGGTTAACGATCCATGAAATTTCCGGTGGCTTAAGACGAGAGAATTTCTGTCATGCCCATCTTCCTTGAAGTTGAGGCGCGTGATTGCCCAAGCACGAAGCGCCGTTTGCAGATCATTGTCGGAGGCGACATGCTTTCCTTCAATGCCGGGCAGTGCCCTTGCCATCGTCGTCGGCTTTCGCCATGAAGGCCGATGAATTCGCCTCTGCCAGCCAGCGCCCGCCAGCGGCTTGACGACCTGCTCGTCCAACGCGGGCTGTTTGCCAGCCGCTCGCGTGCCCGCGACGCGGTCGAACGCGGCACGGTGACTGTCGACGGCGTCCTTGCCCGCAAGCCTGGTCAGAGCGTTTCGCCGCAATGTCTCATCGCCATCGACGACCCGGCGCAAGGCTATGTGTCGCGCGCGGCGCTCAAGCTGATCGGCGGGCTCGACCATTTCGGCCTCGATCCCGCCGGCTGTGAGGCACTCGACATCGGCGCCTCGACAGGCGGCTTTACCCAGGTCCTGCTGGAGCGCGGCGCTGCTCATGTCACCGCCATCGATGTCGGGCATGGTCAGGTGCACCCTGATGTCGGGGGAGACCCGCGTGTGACGGTGATCGAAGGCCTGAACGCCCGCGATCTCACCGCCGCCGATCTTGGCGGTCGTATACCGGATTTCATTGTCTCCGATGTCAGCTTCATCTCGCTGAAACTGGCGATGCCGCCGGCGCTTGGCCTTGCGAAGGCTGGCGCCAAGGCCATGTTTCTGGTCAAGCCCCAATTCGAGGCTGGTCGCGAAGCGATCGGCAAGGGTGGTCTGTTGAAAGATCCCTACGACGCCTCCCGTGTCGCCGGCCTGTTGCAGGATTGGCTCGATGCCGTCCCCGGCTGGCGGGCGCTGGGGCTGCATTTGTCACCGATCGAGGGCGGCGACGGCAATCGCGAATTCTTGCTCGGTGGGATCAAGGATCGATGAGCGCGCGCTTCACCATCAGTAAACTTGGCGCTCAGGGGGACGGCATCGCCGAGACCGAGACAGGCGATCTGTTCATCCCTTTCACATTGCCCGGCGAAACGGTCACCGCTTCGCGCGAAAGGGATCGCGCCATGCTGGTGGCGGTGCTGGAAGCCTCGCCGTTGCGCATCGATCCCGCCTGCCGCCATTTCACCGAATGCGGCGGCTGCGCCCTCCAGCATTTCGAAGCCGAAGCCTATCGCCAGTGGAAACGCGAAAAGGTGGTGCACGCCTTGAAGGGTAAAGCAATCGATTGCGAGATCGGTGAACTGGTCGCCTGCGCGCCGCACACGCGCCGCCGTGTGGTGCTTGCCGCCCGGCGCACGGACACAAGCATGCTGCTCGGCTTCCATCGCCATCTGTCGCCGGAGATCATCTCCATCGAGGAATGCCCGATCTCGCTGCCGGAGATCGTCGCCGCGCTCGATCGCTTGAAGGCACTCGCCGAATTGGTCTGTGCCACCACCAAATCGTTTCGCATGACCGTCACCGTGACCGGTTCAGGCCTCGATGTCGCCGTCTATGAATCAGGCAAACTGGGCGAGAACCAGCGTCGGGTCGCTTCCAATTTCGTCATGGCCCAGGGATTTGCGCGGCTTTCGATCGACGACGAGATCATCATAGAGCCAAAAAAGCCGACGGTCATGTTCGGCGGCGTTGCCGTCGCCATTCCGCCTGGCGCCTTCCTGCAGGCCACCGAGGCCGCAGAACAGGCGATGGCCGGTATCGTCGGTGGACATCTGAAGCGTGCCAAGAAGGTGGCGGACCTCTTCGCCGGTTGCGGCAGCTTTGCCTTGCGGCTGGCGACCAAATCCGAAGTCCACGCGGTGGAGGGTGATGCGGCAGCCCTTTCGGCGCTCGACCGGGGGTCACGCTTCGCCACCGGCCTGAAGCGGGTGACGGCTGAACGCCGCGATCTGTTCCGCCGGCCGCTGACGTTCAAGGAATTGAATGGCTTCGACGGCCTGGTGTTCGATCCCCCACGGGCGGGTGCCGAGGATCAGTCGAAGCAGATCGCCCGCTCGGATGTTCCGTACGTCGCCGCGGTATCCTGCAATCCGGTGACGCTCGCGCGGGATTTGCGTATCCTCATCGACGGCGGTTACACCTTGAAAAGCGTGACGCCGATCGACCAGTTCCTGTGGTCGCCGCACGTCGAGGCGGTGGCGCTGCTGGAGAAGCCGAAACGGCGACGGTAGCGTTATGCTTCTTGCACGTTTTCAAGCCCAGTTGCTTTCGCGGCCTTGACGAGCTTGCGGTCGAAGGTCGCGAAGCCCGTGCAGTGCGCAGATTTGCCCAGATGCAAGGCATCCGCGAAATCCATTCCCGTCTGGGCTAGGTCGAGGGCGAAAGAGACAGTCGCGGCTTCCTCTACCTCAACGGTTGCGAGCCCGCCGAAACCCCGTAGCGCTCGGATGATTTCGGTCTGATCGTAGCCATAGGCACTACGCAGTACCCATTCGGCTTCCAGGATCACCGTAACGGCAACAAAGACCGGTCGAGTATCGATCAGCTGTCGAGCGCGTAGGGACTGCTCAGGGTGGTCGCCCGTCAGGTAACGAACGACGACATTGGTATCAATCGCGAGCATGGTGTCGCCGCGCCTCTGCGAGCACGCCCGCGTCCATTTCTTCCAGAGTCTTTGGTTCGCCCCTGTGTGGAAGAGAGCCAAACACATCTTCTGGCCGCGTCTCGGCAAAAGCTCGCGCCGGCGTTAAAAGGACGCCTTCCGGCGTGTCTTCGACCTGTAGGCGTGTTCCGGCACCCCACTCTCTCCGTTTCCGGATTGCGCTGGGCAGGATGACTTGTCCCTTGGTCGAGACGATAGTCGTGAGCTTTTCCGGAGCACCCACAGAAGCCTATTCCTAATGTAAGACAATCGTAAGATAGCGCGAGATGACATCGATTTCAAGGCTATGAAGCTTGCAAAGCCGGAGTCGTCCCACTCTGCGAGCACGACGGTTGCGAAGCTTGTGGGGATCAGCGCCGTCATTGTTGAGCTTGCCGCTAAAAGCGGGCAGATTGCACCGCGGAATTAGGGGGGACTGAAAAATGATTTCACCAGGATTCGTTGCCGAGATTTTGGGCGCAGCTCTCATGATGGCGCTCACGGGTGCGCTCGTCGCCTGGATCTTGCGAAAGATCACTCGAATCGGGTTATTGCCATCTTATGCACTTGGCATCGCGGCCATGACGTTTGTCGCAGCTGCGCTGTATGTCTCCGGCCACGACGGAACAGTCGACTACCTGAGTGCTTGGATCAAATATGCGATCGGTGGCGTCATTGGCTTCTTGATTCTCTACGCGACTTCGCGCCGTTCTATCAGCAAGGCATAACGGCTCGGCCAGAGGGGCCGATCGATCAAACCCGCGTGCCGCCGACGGTCATCTGGTTCATGCGCAAATGCGGCTGGCCGACGCCGACAGGCACGCCCTGTCCGGCCTTGCCGCACATGCCGATGCCGGTGTCGAGCTTCATGTCGTTGCCGATCATCGCAACGCGATGCATGGCGTCCGGCCCGTTGCCGATCAGCATGGCGCCCTTGATCGGCTGCGTCACCTTGCCGTTCTCGATCATGTAAGCCTCGGTGCAGCCGAAGACGAATTTGCCTGAGGTGATGTCGACCTGGCCGCCGCCGAAGGAGACTGCATAGATACCGTTCTTCACCGAAGCGATGATTTCGTCCGGCTCCATGTCGCCTGCCGTCATGTAGGTGTTGGTCATGCGCGGCATCGGCTGGTGGGCATAGCCTTCACGCCGGCCGTTGCCGGTCGCCTTCATACCCATCAGCCGGGCGTTCTGGCGATCCTGCATGTAGCCGACCAATTTGCCGTCGTCGATCAGCACATTGCGGGCCGAAGGCGTGCCTTCGTCATCGACAGTGAGCGAGCCGCGCCGCTCGGGCATGGTGCCGTCGTCAACGACGGTCACTCCCTTGGCGGCGACCTGCTGGCCCAGCAGGCCGGCGAAGGCCGAGGTCTTCTTGCGGTTGAAGTCGCCTTCCAGCCCATGGCCGACAGCCTCGTGCAGCATGACGCCCGGCCAACCGCTCGACAGCACGATGTCGAAGGTGCCGGCCGGCGCCGGTATCGCCTCGAGGTTGACGAGGGCTTGCCGGAGCGCCTCCTTGGCGGCGTGCTTCCAGCTGTCCTCGACCAGGAATTCGCCAAAGGCCTTGCGGCCACCCATGCCGTAGGAGCCGCTCTCCTGGCGGTCGCCATTGCCGACCACGACAGAGACGTTGATGCGGACCAGCGGGCGGATATCGCGCACCACCTGGCCGTCGGCGCGCACGATCTCGACATGTTGCCAGGAGGCGGCAAGCGAGGCCGAAACCTGGCGCACGCGCGGATCCTCGGCGCGCAGCCACGCGTCGATCTCCTGCAGCAGCTTTGCCTTGGTCTCGAAGGAAGGCGAGGGGATAGGGTTCTCCTCGCCATAGAGATGGCGGTTGGTGCGGGCGGGTGCGGCGGCAAGCGTGCCGGAATAGCCGCCCTTGACGGTTGAAACGGCGTCGGCCGCGCGCAGCAGCGAGGCCTCGGAAAGATCGCTGGAATGCGCGTAACCGCTGGCTTCGCCGGCGACGGCACGCAGACCAAACCCCTGGTCGGTGTTGAAATTGGCGGTCTTCAGCCGGCCATTGTCGAACATCAGCGCTTCGCTTTCGCTGTATTCGAGAAACAGCTCGCCGTCGTCGGCGCCGTTGATGGTCTCAGCGACGATTTGCTTGATGCGATCGTCTGAAATGTCGAATTGGCCGATCAGGCTGTTCATGGCGCGTCCGTTCACAGGAGGAATGGGTCTTTGCCCCGATGTAGGCGCGAAGGCGCGTCGAGACAATCGTCCCGTCGCATTGCGAAGACAAATGCGCTCGCCGACAGGTCGGTCGACGTCACTTTTGGTGGATGAAGTCCTTGAGGTCGCTGGCCATCGAATTCCAGTTAGAAAGGTTTCCAGCAAGCACCAGCCTGTCAGGGCAGGGCGGCAAAACCGTCGGCGAACCCCTTGAGATCGACCGGGATGCCGATGCCTTCTTCCGGAGTCTGGAAAACGATGAAGGTGGCCGACGTGCCGGTCTTCAGCGTGTCGAGCAGCGGCTTTTCGAGAATGACCTCGGCATAGCAGCCGTCCTGGAAGCAGCGTACGAAATAGGCGCGGCCGATATCCTTGCCGTCGACATTGAGGCCGAGCCCGTTGGGCAAGAGTACGCCGAGCGGCGCCAGCACGCGCAGGATCTCCGCCTTGTTATCGGCGGTGCGCAGCACGACGACCGACAGCCCCATCTCCGGACGATCCTCGGCGACGACGTTCTGCATCATCACGCATTGTTCCGAGGTCGCGCCGGCCGGGGTGTCGCAGATGATCGACCACGCGCCATGCGTCGAGCGCACCGTGCCGCTCGGTTGCGCGGCGTTGGCCGTGCCGGACAAGCCGATACCAGACAGGGCGGCGAGAAAGATGACCTTCGCCCAGTTTCTCGAAAACCGAGAGTTTCTCGAAAGCCAAGGGATCATGACGGCTCCATTGCGAATCACGGCACTTTAAGCCGCGCCAAAGCCAAGTAAAGGATGAGACCGCAACCGGTCTGCCCCCAAAAAGCCAATGCGGCGCTTTTCCCTGCCAATTTCGCCCGAATTGCGACGTCCGGCACGAGCGGCCCGCAGGAATGCGAGGCGCATCCGGTCTTGCGCGCAAAAATGCCGCACGGTTTCGCCCGCTCCTTTCTTGCAGAGGGAAAAAGAGTATGGTTTGAACCAGCTTGAGACTGTCGGGATTCCCGTCCCGGCATTGTTCGTTATTCTCGTGGATACCGCCGCGAGGAACTGGGAGACGATGAGGGCGATGAGAAATTTCCTGGCAAGCGCCAAGTTTCTAGCAAGTGCCAAGCTTCTAAGTGCTTGTGCCGCTATCACGTTTTTCGCCGGCAGATCCGCCCATGCCGACCAGCCAAAGAACTGGGAGACAACCTTCCAGGCGCCGGCGACCGACATGATGCGGCAGATCGAGTGGTTCGGAAACTACACGATGTGGTTCATCGTCCCGATCACCATCCTGGTGCTTCTTCTCCTCGCATATTGCATCGTGAGATTCCGTGCGAGCGCGAACCCGGTTCCGTCCAAGACCAGCCACAACACGCTGATCGAGGTGATCTGGACTGTCGGCCCGGTTGTCATCCTGCTTTGCCTCGCCATTCCCTCGTTCCAGCTGCTGACCGCGCAATATACGCCGCCGGAAGAAGCAAAGCTGACCGTCAAGGCGACCGGCAACCAGTGGAACTGGGATTACGAGTACCAGACCGAGAACACGCTCTCCTTCAACTCCGCCATCCTGCAGGACGGTGATCGCGCTGCCGCCGGCAAGGAGGACCGCAAGGAATATCCGCGCCTACTGGCCGTTGACAACGAGATGGTGGTGCCGGTCAACACCATGACCCGCGTGCTTGTCACCGCGACCGACGTCATCCACTCCTTCGCCATGCCGTCGTTCGGCATCAAGATCGACGCCATTCCGGGCCGCACCAACGAGACCTGGTTCAAGGCGGAGAAGGAAGGCCTCTACTACGGTCAGTGCTCGCAGCTCTGCGGCAAGGACCATGCGTTCATGCCGATTGCCATCCGCGTCGTCTCGGATGCGCAGTTCAAGACCTGGTTGGCGGCAGCCAAGACCGATCTGCCCGGCGCCAACAAGACGCTGATGGCCGAGGTCGACGGCCGAAACAAGGTAGCAGCCGCCGGCAACTGATGCCGCGGCCAGAAAAGATCAGGGAACGGAGCGGAACATGGCAGACGCTGCAGCTCACGACGGGCACGATCACAAGCCTTATCACGGCTGGGTGCGCTGGGTTTATTCGACCAACCACAAGGACATCGGTACGCTCTACCTGATCTTCGCGATCATGGCCGGCATCATCGGCGGTGCCTTGTCTGTCGCCATCCGCATGGAGTTGCAGGAGCCGGGCATCCAGATCTTCAGCGGCCTGGCGCAGATGGTCTACGGCATGAACGGTGACGCCGCGATCGACGGCGGCAAGAGCATGTACAATGCCTTCGCCACCGCGCACGCACTGATCATGATCTTCTTCATGGTCATGCCGGCGCTGATCGGCGGTTTTGCCAACTGGATGGTGCCGATCATGATCGGCGCGCCAGACATGGCGTTCCCGCGCATGAACAATATCTCCTTCTGGCTGCTGCCGCCGGCTTTCATCCTGCTGCTCACCTCGATGTTCGTGCCGAGTGCGCCGGGTGCCTTCGGCGTCGGTGGCGGCTGGACGCTCTATCCGCCGCTGTCGACCTCGGGTCAGCCCGGACCCGCCATGGATCTGGCGATCCTGTCGATCCACATCGCCGGTGCGTCGTCGATCCTTGGCGCAATCAATTTCATCACCACCATCTTCAACATGCGCGCGCCTGGCATGACGCTGCACAAGATGCCGCTGTTTGCCTGGTCGGTGCTGATCACCGCCTTCCTGCTGCTGCTCTCGTTGCCGGTTCTGGCCGGCGGCATCACCATGCTGCTCACCGACCGCAATTTCGGCACGACCTTCTTTGCTCCCGATGGCGGCGGCGACCCAATTCTGTTCCAGCACCTTTTCTGGTTCTTCGGTCACCCGGAAGTCTACATCCTGATCCTGCCGGGCTTCGGCATCATAAGCCACGTCATCTCGACCTTTTCGAAGAAGCCGGTGTTCGGTTATCTCGGCATGGCCTACGCCATGGTGGCGATCGGCGCCGTCGGCTTCATCGTCTGGGCGCACCACATGTACACGACCGGCCTGTCGCTCGACACGCAGCGTTATTTCGTCTTCGCCACCATGGTCATCGCGGTGCCGACGGGCGTGAAGATCTTCTCCTGGATCGCGACGATGTGGGGTGGGTCGATCTCGTTCAAGACGCCGATGCTGTGGGCGCTGGGCTTCATCTTCCTGTTCACCATCGGTGGCGTTACCGGCGTCCAACTGGCCAATGCCGGCCTCGACCGCTCGCTGCATGACACCTATTTCGTCATTGCCCACTTCCACTATGTGCTGTCGCTCGGCGCGGTGTTCGCCATCTTCGCCGGTTGGTACTACTGGTTCCCGAAGATGACCGGCTACATGTACTCGCCGGTGATCGCCAACACCCACTTCTGGGTCACCTTCGTCGGCGTCAACCTGATCTTCTTCCCGCAGCATTTCCTCGGCCTCGCCGGCATGCCGCGCCGCACCATCGACTATCCGGACGCGTTTGCCGGCTGGAACTACGTATCGTCCATCGGCTCCTATATATCGGCCGTCGGCGTCCTGATCTTCCTCTATTGCGTGTTCGAAGCTTTCCAGAAGAAGCGGATCGCCGGCGCCAATCCGTGGGGCGAGGGTGCAACGACTCTCGAATGGCAGCTGCCTTCGCCGCCGCCTTTTCACCAGTGGGAACAGCTGCCGAAGATCAAGTAAGGCGGCTGCCCCGCTCGAATACAAAACCGCCGGTCCGCCGGCGGTTTTGCCCAACGGAATAATGGACTTAAAGTACGCATGGCCCTTGTCGACGACCCATTGATTGACGAAGCGGGCTTTCGCATGTCGGAAGCAACAGCGGGCGATTTCTTCGCCCTGCTGAAGCCGCGCGTCATGTCGCTGGTGGTGTTCACCGCCTTTGTCGGCATGGTCGCGGCGCCCGTGACCGTCAATCCGCTGCTGGCTGTGATCGCCATCCTGTCGATTGCCATTGGTGCTGGCGCCTCCGGGGCGCTGAATATGTGGTATGACGCCGACATCGATGCGGTGATGACCAGAACCGCCAGCCGTCCAGTTCCGTCCGGTCGCATCCAGGCGCATGAAGCGCTGAGCTTCGGTCTGGTGCTTTCGGTGCTGTCGGTGATGACACTCGGCGTGCTGGTTAACTGGCTTGCAGCGACGCTGCTGGCCTTCACCATTTTCTTCTACGCCGTCGTCTACACGATGTGGCTGAAGCGCTGGACGCCGCAGAACATCGTCATTGGCGGGGCTGCTGGCGCCATCCCGCCGGTGATCGGCTGGGCCGCGGTGACCGGGACGGTCAGCCTGGAAAGCCTGATCCTGTTTCTGATCATCTTCCTGTGGACGCCGCCGCATTTCTGGGCGCTGGCGCTGTTCAAGTCAGAGGACTACGCCAAGGCCGGTATCCCGATGATGCCCAACGTCGCCGGACACGCTTCGACCCGCCGCCAGATCTTCGCTTACGCGCTGGTTCTGGCCCCCGTCGGTGTGCTGCCCTGGCTGCTTGGCTACACCACGCCGTTCTACGGTGTCGCCGCCACGTTGCTCGGGTTGGGATTTGTCTGGTACGCGTGGAAAGTGCTTGGCATGCCCGACAGCGACCGCATCATGAAACCGGCCAAGGCCCTGTTCGCATATTCGCTGCTTTATCTCTTTGCCATCTTCGCTGCCTATCTGGCCGACAGCGTTGTCGAACGCGCGCTTGCCATGGGCGGAGCATGACCATGATCGAAGAAAAGCTCGAGCTGGTCACGTTGACCGAGCGGCAGAGGAAAGCCAGACGCAACCGTTCGGTAGCAATCGGTGTGGCGCTGGCCGTCCTGGTCGTCATTTTCTACATCGCGACGATCGTGAAGTTCGGCCACAATCTGTCGGGCACGATGTGATGAGCGTCGAGACGTCCAAAAGACCGGCTGGGAAGAACGGCAACCTCGTTGTCGCGGCCGTCTGCCTTGCCTTCTTCACCGGCATGATCGGCATGGCCTATGCCGCGGTGCCGCTCTACAAGATGTTCTGCCAAGCGACGGGCTATGGCGGCACGACGCAGCGCGCAGAAAAGCAGTATGCCGGCCGCGTGCTCGACCGGGAGATCACCGTCCGTTTCGATGCCAACATCGCCGGCGTGCCGTGGGACTTCCAGCCGGTCCAGCGCGCGATGACGATGAAGATCGGCGAGACGGTGCAGGCGCACTACAAGGCAACCAACAAGTTCGATCGCTCCGTGACTGGCCGCGCCACCTTCAATGTGCAGCCGGAACTGGCAGGCCCCTACTTCAACAAGGTCGAGTGCTTCTGCTTCACCGACACGACGTTGAAGCCCGGCGAGACCCTGGACATGCCGGTCCTGTTCTACGTGGATCCTGACATCGTCAACGTGCCGGAACTGAAGGACGTAAAGACGATCACTCTGTCCTATACGATGTTTCCGGTCGAGAAGAACAAGCCGGTTGCGTCGTCGGAGCCGGTTCAAGGCAAGAGCAAAACAATTTCGAATACCGAAGCAAATCTCGGGGGTTGATATGGCAGACGCGCACGCAAAACCACAGCATGACTATCATCTCGTCGACCCGAGCCCGTGGCCCTTCCTGGGATCGGTAGGAGCGCTCGTCACCGCCTTTGGCGGCGTCTGCCTGATGCAATATCTGAAGGGCGGCAGCTTCCCGATTTTCGGCCTCAACATCGCCAATCCGTGGCTGTTCTTCATCGGCATCGTGATCGTCCTCTACACCATGTTCGCCTGGTGGTCGGACACGATCAAGGAAGCGCACGAGGGCCATCACACGCGTGTCGTGTCGCTCCATCTGCGCTACGGCATGATCATGTTCATCGCCTCGGAGGTGATGTTCTTCGTTGCCTGGTTCTGGGCCTATTTCGACGCCAGCCTTTTCGCCGGCGAGGTGCAGAATTACGCGCGCCATACTTTCACCGGTGGCGTCTGGCCGCCGAAGGGAATGGAGGTTCTCGATCCCTTCCATTTGCCGCTCTACAACACCGTCATCCTGCTCCTGTCAGGCACTACGGTTACCTGGGCGCACCACTCGCTCATTCACGGCGATCGCAAGGGACTGATCAACGGTCTGGTGCTGACTGTCGGGCTCGGCATGCTGTTCACCATGGTGCAGGCGTATGAGTACATGCACGCTCCATTCGCCTTCAAGGATTCCATCTACGGCGCCACCTTCTTCATGGCGACCGGCTTCCACGGCTTCCATGTCATCATCGGCACCATCTTCTTGGCGGTCTGCCTGATCCGGGCGATAAAGGGTGATTTCACGCCCAAGCAGCATTTCGGCTTCGAGGCCGCAGCCTGGTATTGGCATTTCGTCGACGTGGTCTGGCTGTTCCTGTTCGCATCGATCTACGTCTGGGGATCGGTCGGCGCGGTGGTCGAAGCCCACTGATTCCCGATTGAGGGTTCGATTTCAATAAGGCGGCCGCGGCGACGTGGCCGCCTCTTCTTTTCGGCGCAATGATCGCCGATCGATGGACCATGCGGCCGACAATTCCCTGTGCCATTTGCGCATTCGTGATCATGATGTTGCCGAGCTGCTTCAATTGGTCGACTGGACCGACGGCTGCATTGCGGTTACGGATTCCGACATGAATGAAATCTGGGCAATGGTGGCCGATAGGACACCGATCGAGATCGAGCGGTAAGCAATGAGCGACGACGCTTCCATGGGCGAAGATAGGGCGATCTGGCCCCCGATCGACCCGATTTCGGCCGGCCTGCATGGCCGCTGTCCACGCTGCGGCGAAGGGCGGCTCTTCTCCGGTTTCCTCACCGTCGGCAAGCGCTGCGTCAATTGCGGCCTCGACTATTCCTACGCCGATGCCGGCGATGGGCCGGCGGTCTTCGTCATCCTGATCATCGGTTTCATCATTGTCGGGCTGGCGCTCTGGGTTGAAGTCACGCTGAGCCCGCCGCTCTGGCTGCATCTGCTGGTCTGGATTCCGCTGGCGGTCGTGCTGTGCCTGACGGCGCTGCGGCTGATCAAAGGCGTGCTGCTCACGCTGCAATACCGCAACAAGGCGGCCGAGGGCCGGCTGGATCGCGGCGAATGAGCGAGGCGTTCGTCAAAGCCAGCGGCCGCTCGCGGCCGGGATCGGCATTGCTGCTTGGCCTTGGCCTGGTGCTGTTGCTGATCTTGCTGGCGCTCGGCACCTGGCAGGTCCAGCGCCTGCACTGGAAGGAAGATCTTCTCCAGACCATCGACCAACGCACCCATTCAGAACCGCGGCCGCTGGCCGAAATCGAGAAAGAATTCGCCGCCACCGGCGACGTCGACTACACGCCGATCACCGTCACCGGCACGTTCCTGCATCAAGGCGAACGGCATTTCTACGCAACCTGGGACGGCGAAGCCGGCTTCAACGTCTATACGCCGCTTGCCCTGGACGATGGCCGCTTTGTCCTGATCAATCGCGGTTTCGTGCCCTACGATCTGAAGGATGCCGCCAAGCGCGCCAAGGGACAGGTGACGGGCAGGGTGACGATCACGGGACTTGCCCGCAACCCGCTGCCGGCAAAGCCGTCGATGATGCTTCCCGACAATGATGCGGCGAAGAACATCTTCTACTGGAAGGATCGTGACGCGATGGCGGCGAGCGCCGGGCTGCCGGCGGGCGCCGCGCTGGTGCCGATCTTCATCGACGCCGACAAGACGCCTAATCCAGGCGGCTTGCCGGTGGGCGGCGTCACCATCATCGACCTGCCGAACAGCCATCTGCAATATGCGATGACCTGGTATGGCCTTGCCGCGGCGCTCGCTGCCGTGCTCATCCTGCGGCTTCGCCGTCCCGCGAAAGAGGAATGAACGCCACCGACGCCCGCCTCTCTACCGATGCCCTTGACAGGGCAGGGGTAGGCACCTCATTTCGGCTCTGATCAACCGGCCCGGATTCATGCTTCAGACAACGACCAAACCACCCCTGACGATCCGGCTCTGCCAGCCGCGCGGCTTTTGCGCCGGCGTCGACCGTGCCATCCAGATCGTCGTACTGGCGCTGAAGAAGTATGGCGCGCCGGTCTATGTCCGCCATGAGATCGTGCACAACCGTTACGTCGTCGAGGGTCTGCAAAGCCTTGGCGCGGTCTTCATCGAGGAACTCTCCGAAATCCCGGCCGAACACCGGCAATCGCCGGTCGTGTTCTCGGCGCATGGCGTGCCGAAGTCGGTGCCGGCCGATGCCCAGGCGCGCAATCTGTTCTATCTGGATGCCACCTGTCCGCTGGTGTCGAAGGTTCACAAGCAGGCGATGCGCCATCAGCGGCTCGGCCGCCATGTGCTCCTGATCGGCCATGCCGGACATCCCGAGGTGATCGGCACCATGGGCCAGTTGCCCGACGGGGCGGTGACGCTGATCGAGACCGAAGCCGACGCCGCAAAGCTCGCGCCCGCCGACCCGCAGGCGCTCGGTTTCGTCACCCAGACCACGCTGTCGGTCGAGGACACCGCCGGCATCATCCGGGCCTTGCAGGATCGCTTTCCAGCCCTGCAGGCTCCGGCGGCGGAATCGATCTGCTATGCCACCACCAACCGCCAGGAAGCGGTCAAGGAGACCGCTGCCGGCGCCGATCTCTATTTGATCGTCGGCGCACCCAATTCCTCCAATTCGCGGCGCCTTGTCGAAGTGGCGGAACGTGCCGGCGCCTCGATGTCGCTTCTCGTGCAGCGCGCCGCCGAGATTCCGTGGAATGACATCGCCAACATTTCGACGCTCGGCCTGTCGGCTGGCGCGTCGGCGCCCGAAATCATCGTCGACGAGATCATCGACGCGTTCCGGCAACGCTTCGATGTCACGATCGACCTGGCCATCACGGCCACGGAGACAGAGGATTTTCCGGTCATGCGGGTGCTGCGCGATGTCGAACTGACGCGGGCCGACATGGCCTTCGTCAATGGAGCCGCGTAAGGCAGATGGCGGTCTACACCGACGTTGCGGAAGGCGAACTCGGCGCGTTCCTGAAGCACTATCCGGTCGGCGATCTCCTGTCCTACAAAGGTATCGCCGAAGGTACCGAAAACTCCAACTTCCTCCTGCACACCTCCAGCGGCTCCTACATCCTGACGCTTTACGAAAAGCGGGTCGAGAAGGCGGACCTGCCGTTTTTCCTCGGCCTGATGGGCCATCTCGCAAAAAAAGGCGTGTCTTGCCCGCTGCCGGTGACCGCGGATGACGGCAGCGTCATCGGCACGCTCGCAGGCCGGCCGGCGGTTATCATCACCTTCCTCGAAGGGCTTTCGCTGCGGCGGCCGACATCGGCGCATTGCGCCGAGGTCGGCAAGGCGTTGGCGCAGTTGCATCTGGCCGGCGCCGATTTTTCGATGACGCGTCCGAATGCGCTGGCCATCGACGGCTGGCGCAAGCTCTGGAACGCGGCGCGCGATCGCGCCGACGAGGTCGAGCCGGGCCTTGCGGCCGTGGTCGATGCCGACTTCGCCGATTTCGAGCGCAACTGGCCGAAAGACCTGCCGCAAGGCATCATCCATGCCGATCTTTTCCCGGACAACGTCTTCTTCCTCGGCGAAAAGCTCTCCGGTCTGATCGATTTCTATTTCGCTTGCGACGACCTCTACGCCTACGATGTCGCTACCTGCCTCAATGCCTGGTGCTTCGAGAAGGATTTTTCCTTCAACCTTACCAAGGGCAAGGCGTTGCTTGCCGGCTATCAGAGCGTGCGTCCCCTAAGCGACCAGGAGAAGGCGGCGCTGCCGATGCTGGCGCGGGGTTCGGCGCTGCGCTTCATGCTGACCCGGCTGTACGACTGGCTAACCGTGCCCGATGGTGGGCTGGTGATGAAACGCGACCCGACCGAGTATATCCGCAGGATGCGGTTCCATCGGGCGATCAGATCTCCTTCGGAATATGGATTGGCCTAATATGGGGTATCATGAGCAAGCAGGTTGAGATCTTCACCGACGGCGCCTGTTCGGGCAATCCCGGTCCCGGCGGCTGGGGCGCGATCCTGCGCTTCAACGGCACCACCAAGGAGCTGTCCGGCGGCGAAGCCGAGACGACCAACAACCGCATGGAACTTCTCGCCGCCATCTCGGCGCTGAACGCGCTGAAGGAACCTTGCGCGGTCGAGCTTCACACCGACAGCAAATATGTCATGGACGGCATCTCCAAGTGGATCCACGGCTGGAAAAAGAACGGCTGGAAGACCGCCGACAAGAAGCCTGTGAAGAACGGTGAACTCTGGCAGGCGCTCGATGAAGCCAACCGGCGCCATAAAGTCACCTGGAACTGGGTCAAGGGCCATGCCGGCCATACCGAGAACGAGCGCGCCGACGAACTCGCGCGCGAAGGCATGGCGCCGTTCAAGAAGGGTCCATTCAAGCCTGCTGTGGCCTCAAAGCCAGCTGTGCAGACAAAACAGCCGGCAGTCGCAAGGGTGCGGCGCTCAACCCAGAGCTATTGAATTCCGGGAGCCGGACGGATCTCAGGCAGGGAATTTCTATCGTGCCGATCCTCTACTACGTCACGCATCCCCAGGTTCAGGTCGATGCCAATGTTCCAGTGCCGGAATGGGGGCTATCCGACATAGGACGGGCGAGAGCGTTTGCAATGCTCGATCAGCCCTGGGTCGGGTCGATCCGGCGTATCGTGTCGTCGGCTGAACGCAAGGCGATGGAAACCGCCGAGATCCTCGCAGCGCATCTGCGTCTTGCCATCGAGGTGAGGGAACGGATGCACGAGAACGATCGCTCGGCAACGGGCTTTCTGCCGCCGCCGGAGTTCGAAGCGGTCGCGGACCAGTTCTTTGCCAATCCACACAAAAGCATTCGCGGATGGGAAAGAGCCATCGATGCCCAGCAGCGTATAGTGAGCGAGGTTGACACCGTGCTCCGCACCAACGACGCCGACGACATTGCCTTCGTCGGGCATGGAGGCGTGGGAACACTGCTGTTGCTGTCCCTCAGTGGTCGCGAGATCAGCCGCGAAGCGGATCAGCCAGCCGGTGGCGGCAACTGTTTTGCTTACGATATCGGCGTTCGCGATGTTATCCATGGATGGCGGCCGATCGACAGGCTGGCGCAGCTGTAGACGTTCAGCGGATCAGCAGCGCCGTGCCGTACAGCCCGAGCGCGAACACCGTGTGCGACACCAGGTTGAGCGCCCGGATCAGCATCGGATTGGGTCGCTTCGATGCGGCCCAGCCGGCGCCCATGCCGGGCGCCAGCAGGAACCAGCCGGCGCCGACGGTGACGATGCCGAGGATGAAGGCCGGCAGGAAGGTCGGCGCGGCAAGCCAGCCTGCTCCGGCCAGCACCACCAGGATGACGCCGTAGACGATGCCGACAAAATAATGAAAGGCCCAGCCCAGCGCTTTTTCATGCGCGTAGGGCGCTGCACCGCCGATATCGTCGTGAAAGATCTTGTCGCGCAGATGCCAGACCCAGCGACCGACCGGCCCCCAGTTCGGTCGTGGTTGGCCGAACGCCTTGTGCAGGAACATGGCCCACAGGTCCATCGCCACGGTGGCGCCGATGCCGATCGCGATAGCGCGCCAGAAGATGTCAAACATCGCTAAGGTCCCCCCAAAGGCAAGCCCTGGACTACAGGCTCGATCGTGATTGCGGCCCCACGCCCGACGCCTCGCTGAAGTTCAGAGCTGCCCCAGAATATGAGCCGCGCCGGACTCGTCGACACCGGGCTTGGTCTCGACATTGAGTGCGGTGACCTTGCCGTCGTCGATGATCATTGAGAAGCGCCTCGAGCGCAGCCCCATATCGTTGCTGATGTAGTCGAGGCCGACTGCCTTGGCGAAATCGCCACTGCCGTCGGCGAGGAACAGGATTTTGCCCTCACCGCCAGTGAAGTGCGCCCAGGCACCCATGACGTGGACGTCGTTGACCGAAACGACGGCGATTGTGTCGACGCCGCGCACCAGGATGGCGTCATGGTTCTCGAGATAGCCGGGCAAATGGTTGTTGCTGCAGGTCGGCGTGAAGGCGCCGGGAACCCCAAACAGCACGACCTTCTTGCCGGAGAAGATCTCGGCCCCGGTGATCGACTTCGCGCCATCGGCGGTCATCGTCTTGAAGGTCACGTCGGGCAGCTTGTCGCCAACGGAAATGGTCATGAATTCCTCGCTTGGGAAAATCGGGAAGGACGGGTCTTTGCGTAGCGAACTCAACGGCGTCCCGCAACCGTTTGGAGACGCTGGATCAAGGGAAAGGCAGAAGCCCTTCGACCGCACCCACCGAACTCGTCAGCGTGTAGTGAAGCCCACCATCCGTGGGCGTCGCCGACGGGCGATCGAGGATCGGCACTGTGAAAATCAGCTTGCCGTCCTTTTCGCTTCGGGCAGGGGCGCCGAACATGTAATCACGTTCGCCGGCAACGAAGAAATCCGCCGCATCCGGATCGCCGGGAAGACTCGCCTCGACAATCAGCGTTTCGTGGTCGCCCGGCAGGACCTTGATGCCGAAATCGGACCTTGCGGGCGCCGGCAATCCCGAAAAACTTGCCTTCACCAGCGCCGCGTCCTCGGCATTGTCCGGGTCGGAGGCAGGATCAACGATCAGCCGCGTCTGCACCGGTATGCAGATCGTTTCGCAAATACCGAGAAAGATGTCGGCATCGATCACCGCCGGCTGGTTCGGCGTGGCCAGTGTGAATGTCACCGGCAGGGAAACCGGACGGTTGTAGCCTGCCCATTTGCCATAGCCGTCGTCGTGGCGTTGGGGAGCAGGAAACGACAGAGCGGCGTCGGTGATGTTGGTGCTGGCTGAGATGTCGAGCTGCGGCGGCACGCCCGCGTCTCCCGGATCGCGCCAGTAGGTTTTCCAGCCGGGCTTGAGCGCTATGTCGAGAACGCCCTGGATGCGGCCGGCGTCGTCGGGTTGGCCTGATGTCACCAGCCTGACCTTGCCGCCTTCGCTGTTGTACCAGGCCGATGAAGAGGCGACGGCGGGAAGTGCGGTTGCCAATCCGATGGCGGCGCCGAGCAGCAGGGTTTTCAAGCTTCGCATGGCGGTGATTTGATCGTCCGTTCGTGGCCGCGCAATGATTTCATGGTGTTGCCAGTATCATATTTGCGTGACCTCGAGGGGAGAATGCTCGGCCCCGCCGCATGGGCTTTGGTCGAATCCCGCACAGTGCATCTTTTCGGCGCTTTGGAAACGCGTTACGCTGCCTTTCATGGACTTGTTGCGCCACAAGAAGACGGTCGCGAGCCGCGGCTTTCTCGACGATCAGTTCCTGATTGCCATGCCCGGCATGAAGGACGACCGTTTCACGCGCTCGGTCGTCTATATCTGCGCGCACTCAGATGAAGGCGCCATGGGGCTGATCATCAACCAGACGCAGCAAATGTTATTTCCGGATCTGCTCGTGCAACTGGGCATCATGAACGAACACGAGGCGATCCGCCTGCCGGCGCAAGCCCGTGACTTCGTCGTTCGCAATGGCGGGCCCGTGGATCGCAGTCGGGGCTTTGTCCTGCATTCGGGCGACTACCGGGTGGAATCCTCGCTGACCGTTTCGGACGACATCTGCCTGACTGCGACCGTTGACATATTGCGCGCCATATCGTCCGGGCGCGGTCCTCGTCACGCACTGATGGCGCTCGGCTATTCCGGCTGGGGCGCCGGCCAGCTGGAGACCGAGATCGCCGAGAATGGCTGGCTGACTTGCCCGGCCAATGCCGAGCTTCTGTTCGACACCGACATCGAGCGCAAATACGACCGGATTCTCGCTGCGATCGGCATCGATCTCGCCCATCTCAGCCTCGCCGCCGGACACGCCTGAGCTTCTCACGCTTGCGTCAGCGGATACTGCTCCTTCAGCGTCTTCAGCACCTGGTCGCCTGGCATTGGCGCGCCGAACATGAAGCTCTGCACGTATTCGCAGCCCATCTGGCGCAATTCCAGCGCATCGCTGTCGTCCGAAATGCCCTCGGCGACGACAGACAGGCCGAGTTCATGCGCCATGTTGACCATCGATTTGAGCAGCACCGCGCGCTTGGGTGTCTTGTCGTCGACGAAGCTCTTGTCGATCTTGATGGTGTCGAAAGGGAAACGCGTCAGATAGGCCAATGAGGAATAGCCGGTACCGAAATCGTCCAGCGACAGGCCGATGCCGAGCTGCTTCAGCTTGGTCAGCACATGGGCGGTCTGCTCGGGATTGTCCATCACCAGCGATTCGGTGAGCTCGAGCCGGAAGCAGCGCGGCTTCAGGTTTGCGCGGGCGATCACCGAGCGGACGTCGCTGACCAGGTCGCGGCGGATCAACTGGCGGCTGGACAGGTTGACCGAGACCGACAGCGGCGCGTCGCCGATCTGCTTTTGCCAGCTGGCGAGGTCTTCCGCCGCCTGCTGCATGGCGAACAGGCCGAGTTGCACGATCAACCCGCAGCTCTCGGCGACCGGGATGAAATCCGCCGGTGGGATCATGCCGCGGCGCGGATGGTCCCAGCGCAGCAGGGCTTCGAAGCCGGCGACGCTGCCATCCTCCAGCCGCACGATCGGCTGGTAGGCGAGCGTGAACTCGCGCCGCTCGATGGCGCGGCGCAGGTCGGATTCGAATTGCAGCCGATCGGTGCCGACGGTGCGGAAGGCTGGCCGGAACGGCTCGATCCTGTCGCCGCCGAAGCGCTTGGCCTGATGCATGGCCAACTCGGCATCCTTGACCATGTCCTCGGCCGACATTTGCGGCGAGTTCCAGGTGATCAGTCCGATCGAGGCCGTCAGCACGATCTCGCGTTTGGCGAAGGTGATCGGATTGTTGATGGCATGCTTGATGGCGTCCGCGACTGCGGCGATGCGGGCGGGATCCTGTTCGGAAAGCAGCATCAGCGCGAACTGGTCGCCGGCAAAGCGCGACAGCGAATCCTTCGGCTTCAAGAGCCGGTGGAGGCGGCGCGCTATGGTCAAAAGGATGGTGTCGCCGGCAGAAATGCCGAGCCCGTCATTGACCTGCTTGAAACGGTCGATGTCGATGACGAACACGGTCGGGCGCACCTTCTCTTCAGTGCGGGCGATCGAGATGATGGCTTCCAGCCGGTTCATCAGCAATTCGCGGTTCGGCAGGCCGGTCAGATTGTCGTGCACCGCATCGTGGAGCAGCCTTTCCTCGGATTTCTTCTGCTCGGTGACGTCGACCATGGTGCCGACGCAGCGGATGACTTCGCCGTCCGACCCGATCACCGGACGCGCGCGGAGCGAGAACCAATGATAATGGCCGTCGGCGCCGCGCAGTCGGAAGTTCTGTGACACCCGGCCACGCCGGTGTTCGAGCACCACGTCGAGCGTCGTGCGGAACGTGTCGCGGTCGTCGGCATGCAGCACCGGCAGCCAGTTGCGTGCGGCACCACCGAGGCTGTTGGGCGCCAGGCCGAGTTGGATGCTGACATCGGGCTTGGTGACGACGCGGTCGCGCAGCACGTCCCAGTCCCAAACCGTGTCACCCGATCCGGCCACCGCCAGCGCCTGCCGTTCGAGGTCGGAGAACAGGCCCTGATGCAGCGCGCCGCCGGCAAAGGCATGCTGCATGACGGTGAAGCCGATCAACAGGATGATCAGGATCAGCCCGCCGCCCAAGGCCGGCTGGGCGATATCGTTGTCGAGCATGCCGGTGATCGCCATCCACGATCCGCACAGCCACAACAGCACCATGACCCAACTGGGCACCAGCATGATGGCGCGGTCGTAGCCGCGTATGCCGAGGAAGATGATCAGGCCGAGCCCGGTCAGCGCGGTGGCGGCGAAGGACAGCCTGGCGATGCCGGCGGCGACCGCCGGGTCGACGATGGCGACGCCGGCGATCAGCACAAGTCCGAGGATCCAGACCAATGCACCGTAGCTGAAATGGCCGTGCCATCGGTTGAGGTTGAGGTAGGCGAACAGGAACACCACGAAAGTTCCCGCCAGCGCCACTTCCGTTCCGGCGCGCCACATCTGCTCGTTGCCGGGCGATATCTCGATGATCTTGTTGAGGAAGCCGAAATCGACGCAGATATAGGCCAGCACGGCCCAGGCAAGTGCCGCGGTCGCTGGGAACATCGAGGTTCCCTTGACCACGAACAGGATGGTCAGGAACAGCGCCAGCAGGCCTGCAATGCCGATGACGATGCCGCGAAACAGCGTGTAGGAATTGACCGAGTCCTTGTAGGATTCCGGATCCCAGAGATAGACCTGAGGCAGCTTCGGCGAGGCCAGTTCGGCGATGAAGGTAATGACCGTGCCGGGGTTCAGCGTCACCCGGAACACGTCGGCGTCGGGGCTGGTCTGGCGGTCGAGCGCGAAGCCTTCGCTGGGCGTGATGGCGGCGATGCGGGTCGAGCCGAGATCCGGCCAGAAGATGCCTGAATTCACCAGTCGGAAATGCGGTGCGACGATCAGCCTGTCGAGCTGCTGGTCGGTGGTGTTGGCCAGCGCGAACACCGCCCAGTCGCCGGTCGAACGCGCGTCATTGGCCTCGACCTCGATGCGCCTCACGATGCCGTCCGGACCCGGAGCGGTCGACACCTGGAAATTCTCGCCCTGGTTCCGATAGATCTCGACGGCACCGGAAAGGTCGAGCGCGACGTCGTCGCGGGCAATCTTGATCGGCTCGACTGCGAAGGCAGAGTTCGCCGCGCACAGCGTCAGCATTGTCGCGATGACAAAGGCGAACAGCAGCCCGTTTCGCAGGAAATTCGTCAAAAAAATCAGTCCTTCGTTCCAACGCACGGCGGATCGTCTGCGATCCGGGCATAGAGGTAGTGGTCCTGCCAGATGCCGTTGATCCTGAGATAGGATCGCAGAAGTCCTTCGCGCCGGAATCCGGCTTTTTCAAGCACGCGGATCGACCTGATATTGTCGGGAATACAGGCCGCTTCGATCCGGTGCAACCTCAGCGTATCGAAGGCGAAGCGGGTCACCACCTTGACTGCGTCGGTCATCAGACCGCGGCCGCCAAAGCGTTCGCCGATCCAGTAGCCGACATGGCCGCTTTGCGAGACGCCATGGCGTATGTTGCCGAGCGTGATGCCGCCCGCCAGTTTGCCGCTGCTGCCTTCGAAGATGAAGAAGGCGATGGCCGTCCCCTGCGCATAGTCTTCGCGGTAGCGGCTGATGCGAAGCCGCCACGCATTGCGGTCGAGTTCGTCGGGAGTCCAGCGCGGCTCCCAAGGTTCCAGGAAGGCGCGGCTTTCACCGCGCACCGCCGCCCACTCGCGGTAATCATTGGTGAATGGCACGCGCAGTGTGACGCGGTCGCCTTTCAGCGCCGGTAGGTCACGGCGGAAGAAAGGGAGCGCGAACATGGCGCTTTGAGGGGCTTAGACGGCGAGCTTGCGGGCCGTGGTCTGCGTGCCTGCGAGCGATTCGAGGATCGCCTCGTATGGCGCCAGTGTGCCCACGGGCCCGACAGCGGTAAGCGTCGGCTTGGTCGAGAACAATCGCGACGACAGATCGGTCAGCCGCTCGATCGTCAGCGCCGCCAGCCGTTCCATCAATTCCTCCTTGGCGATCGGCCGGCCGAACAGAAGCAGTTGCCGTGCGATCTGCGAAGCCCGGCTGGCCGGGCTTTCGGCGGACATGATCAGCCCGGCGCGATATTGCGCACGCGCACGGTCGAGTTCTTCCTGCAGGATGTTCTCGCCGGCCTTCTGCAGTTCGTCGATGATGACAGGGACCAGTTCGGCGATATCGCTCTGGCCGGTGGCGGCATGGACGCCGAAGACGCCTGTGTCGGAAAAGCCCCAATGGAAGGCATAGACCGAATAGCACAGGCCGCGTTTTTCGCGGACCTCCTGGAACAGGCGCGACGACATGCCGCCGCCGAGGATCATCGACAGCACCTGCGAGGCATAGAAGTCGCGCACATGATAGGCGCGGCCTTCGAACCCAAGCACGATCTGCGCGTCCATCAGGTCGCGGTCCTCGCGGAAATCGCCGCCGATATATTGCGCATATTGCGGGATGGTGCTGTCGGCCTTGCTGCGGAAGCCGCCGAGCTGCTTTTCGACCTCGCGCACGAAATTGTCGTGCTTGATGTCGCCGGCAGCGACAATCACCATGCGCTCGGCGCCATATTGCCTTTCGATGAAATCGTGCAACTGCCTTGAGGTGAAGGATTTGACGGTTTCCGGCGTGCCCAGGATCGAGCGTCCGATCGTCTGGTGGCGAAACGCCGTCTCCGTGAAACGGTCGAAGACGATGTCGTCGGGCGTGTCGTGCGCGGCCCCGATCTCCTGCAGGATCACATGCTGCTCGCGTTCGAGTTCCTGTGGGTCGAACTCGGACTCCTGCAGGATGTCGGCAAGAATGTCGACGGCCAGCGGCACATCGTCGGAGAGCACCCTGGCATAGTAGGAGGTGGTTTCGACGCTGGTGGCGGCGTTGATCTCACCGCCGACGTCCTCGATCTCCGAGGCTATTTCGAAGGCGCTTCGCCTATTGGTACCCTTGAACGCCATGTGCTCGAGCAGATGGGCCATGCCATGCTCGTTGTCACGTTCATTGCGAGCACCCGACTTGACCCAGGCTCCAAGGGCAACCGATTCGATACTTTGAAGGGTTTCGGTGGCGACTGTCAGGCCGTTCGACAGACGGCTTACCTCAACACCCATATGGCTACTACTCCCTAACGCGCCGCCCGCGCGCGGCGGCCGACGTAATCTTCCACCATTTTCAGGTCGGATGGAAGTACCGTGTATTTTTCCTCGGATGTCATCAACCCCCCTAGCCATGCGGGCAGTGCGGGCGACACGCCGCTGGCGGCTTCGACGGCGGCCGGAAACTTTGCCGGGTGGGCGGTGCCCAGTACCACCATCGGCACGGCGCCTGACGCCTTGCCCGCCGCGACATGCACGGCTGCCGCGGTGTGCGGATCGAGCAGGTAGTTGCTGGCCGCGAGCGTCGAGCGGATGGTGGCGGCGACCTCATCCATATCGGCCCGGTCTGCATCGAATTCGGAGCGCATCCCGACGATTTGCTGGGGCTCGATGGTGAAAGCGCCGGACTGCTTCAGACTGTCCATGTAGCGCCGCACCGTCGCGGCGTTGCGACCAGAGGCCTCGAACAGCAAGCGTTCGAAATTGGACGACACCTGGATGTCCATCGACGGAGACGTGGTCGCAAAGACGCCTTTGGTGCGGTATTCGCCGGTCGCGAAGGTCCGCGCCAGGATGTCGTTGTCGTTGGTGGCGATGACCAGCCGTTCGATCGGCAAGCCCATCTTCTTGGCTGCGTAGCCGGCGAAGATATCGCCGAAATTGCCGGTCGGCACCGTGAAGGAGACCGGCCTGTCCGGGGCGCCGAGCGACAGCGCCGAGGAAAAATAATAGACGATCTGGGCCATGATACGGGCCCAGTTGATCGAATTGACGCCGGAAAGCGCAACCCGGTCGCGAAAGCTATGATCGTTGAACATATCCTTGAGCAGGCCCTGGCAATCGTCGAAATTACCTTCGATCGCCAGCGCGTGGACGTTCTCAGCCGTCGATGTCGTCATCTGCCGCTGCTGCACCGGCGAGACGCGGCCGTGCGGGAAAAGGATGAAGATGTCGGTGCGGCTGCGCCCGGCAAACGCATCGATTGCCGCCCCACCGGTATCGCCCGAGGTGGCACCGACGATGGTGGCGTGCTGATCGCGTTCGGTAAGCACGTGGTCCATCAGCCGGGCCAGAAGCTGCATCGCCACGTCCTTGAAGGCAAGCGTCGGCCCGTGGAAGAGCTCCAGGATGAAGGTGTTGGGGCCGGTTTGCACCAGCGGGCAGACGGCCTCGTGGCGGAAGGTGGCGTAGGCTTCGCGCACCAGCCGTTCGAAGACCGATGCCGGGATCTCGTCGCCGAGAAACGGCGACAGCACGCGGATGGCAAGATCGGGATAGGCAAGGCCGCGCATGGCTCGGATCTCGGCCGCGGAAAACCGCGGCCACTCGCGCGGCACATAGAGCCCGCCGTCGCGCGCCAGGCCAGCCAGCACGGCGTCGGAAAATCCAAGAACGGGGGCTTCGCCTCGGGTACTCACATATTGCATATCACAAATCCGTTACTGCTTGGCTTTTCCGTCCACTGCAAGGTGGTTAATTTCTGCGCTGGCTCAGTCGCATTTTTGCCGCGCGGTTGATATACGTCACCAGCTTTGCGAGAGGGAAGTGCAGTTTCATGGTGTTTCGTACATTTAGTGGTCGCTTTTTGGCGGGTCTTGCGCTCACCGGCTTTATGCTTGCCGCCGCCGGCTGCCAATCGGGCGACAATGGCATTCTGAACCTCGGCTTTGGCAAGAAGGACCCGACGGCGCCACCGCCGCCGCAGGATCCCAAAATACTGGCCAGCCAGTTGCAAGCCTATTGTCCCAGAGTGACGGTGCGTGACGGCACGGCCTTCTTCAACACCTATTCCAAGGACGTCCAGAAGCCCAGGCCCAAGCTCAAGAAGACGGGCGACGCCGCGCAGGATGCCGCCGCCCAGGCCGCGGCCGACGCCGCCGCTGCTGCTCCGCCCGACGAGTCTGCGAACATCGTCTACCAGGCATCGGTCAGCGACGTGACGCGCGACTGCAGCCGTGCCAACGGCCAGCTGACGATGAAGATCGCGGTCGCGGGCAAGATTGTGCCGGGGCCGAAGTTCTCGCCCGGCAACATCACCATGCCAATTCGCATCGCCGTGATGCACGGTGCCGAGGTCCTCTACTCGCAAATCCACCAATATCAGGTCCAGGTCACCGATCCCTCGGTCGCCACCCAGTTCGTCTTCACCGATTCCAATGTTGTCGTGCCCGAGCCGACGGCGCAGGACTATCAAGTCTTTGCCGGCTATGATGAAAACGCGCCGAAGGCGACGACGGACAAGCCTAAGAAGACCCGCAGGAAGAAAGCTGCCGCGACGAACTAAGTCTCGGCATTTGGATGAAGCGTGCGTCGCGGCGCACGCTTTTCAGGCATCCGCCGACCACTCCGACAGCGCTGCGATCACGCTTTTCAGCTCTGCCCAGCGCCGTATCACCGTCTCGGCGCCGGCTTCGGTCAGCGCGTCGGCATGGCCGGGATAGCTGTGGGCGGCGCCGGTGAAGCCGATCACCCGCATGCCGGCCGTCCTGGCGCCATGGACGCCGTGCACGGAATCCTCGATGACGAACGTGTTCGCCGGGTTTGCGTTGAGTTTCTCCGCCGCAAACAGGAACACGTCTGGGGCAGGCTTGGTTTTTCCGGTCGGTGTTTCCATCGCGGAAAAAATGCGGTCCTTGAAGAAGGGCATCAGGTGAACCTTCTCCAGCATGAATTCGATGCGCTCGGAGCGCGAATTCGAGCAGACGCAGTGCGGCGCGGTGACCGCGGCGACTGCCTCGCGCGCGCCATCGATGGCACGTACGTTGCTGCGCAATTTGCGGTCGACCAATTCTTCGGCGCGGTCGATCAACGATACCTGGAACGGGATGCTGGACTTCTCCTCGACCCGTATCATGATGTCCTTGAACGTCAGACCAGCGTAGGTCTCGGCGAGTTCTTCCGCAGAGATTTCGTACCCGGCTAAGGTCAGCAGCTCCGCCTCGACGCGGGCGGCAATGATTTCGGAATCGACGAGCACGCCGTCGCAATCGAAGATGACAAGGTCTGGCTGGGGCATGGTGATCCGGACAATGGGAGGATGAAGGGCCTCGGGAGGTGAGGCGGCGCGGCATACACCAACAGGGCCACCTTCGCAAACTCGGCAGTCTTCACCGAATATTTACGCTGATCGGTAACCATAACAGAGAGTAAAACAGTAACGCGTGCCCCTGGGTGTCAGAATGTCTGCCGTGCGTCTTCTCGACGAGCTATCCCACGCTCCCCTGCAATCCGAATGGCTGGACACGATCCTCAAGGGCGACTGCGTCGCCGCGCTCGACCGGCTGCCCGAAAAGTCGATCGACGTCATCTTCGCCGATCCGCCATACAATCTGCAGCTCGACGGCGATCTGCACCGGCCTGATCAGTCGAAGGTCGATGCGGTCGATGACGACTGGGACCAGTTCGAAAGCTTCGAGGCCTATGACGCTTTCACCCGTGCCTGGCTCCTGGCGGCGCGGCGGGTGCTGAAGCCCAACGGCACCATCTGGGTCATCGGCTCCTATCACAACATCTTCCGGGTCGGAGCCAAGATGCAGGATCTCGGCTTCTGGATCCTCAACGACGTGGTCTGGCGCAAGACCAACCCGATGCCGAATTTCCGCGGCCGCCGCTTCCAGAACGCCCATGAGACGATGATCTGGGCCTCGCGCGACCAGAAGGGCAAGGGCTATACCTTCAACTACGAAGCGATGAAGGCGTCCAACGACGACATCCAGATGCGCTCCGACTGGCTGTTTCCGATCTGCACCGGCGGCGAGCGGCTGAAGAACGACAATGGCGACAAGCTGCACCCGACGCAGAAGCCGGAAGCGCTGCTCGCCCGCATCATGATGGCGTCGACCAAACCGGGCGACATAGTTCTCGATCCTTTCTTCGGTTCCGGCACCACCGGCGCGGTCGCCAAGCGCCTCGGTCGCCATTTCGTCGGCATCGAGCGCGAACAGGCCTATATCGACGCCGCCAACGAGCGCATCGACGCGGTGCGGCCGCTGGATGGCGCGGATCTCACGGTGCTTACCGGCAAGCGCGCCGAGCCGCGCGTCGCCTTCGTCAGCCTCATCGACACCGGGCTGATGATGCCGGGCGCGACGCTCTACGACGCCAAGAAGCGCTGGGCGGCCAAGGTGCGCGCCGACGGCACGGTGGCGATCGGCGACAGCGCCGGCTCGATCCACAAGATCGGCGCCGAGGTGCAAGGGCTGGATGCCTGCAACGGCTGGACCTTCTGGCACTATGAGCGCAGCGGCGGCCTGACCCCCATCGACGAGCTTCGCCGCATCGCACGGCTTGGCATGGAGCGGGCAGGGGCCTGATCTCCTGCCAATTGCTACGAAAGTAGCAACGCAACGGATCGCTGCGGTTCAAATCACGCCTTGATTCCAAGGCGTTGAAGGTCTGCTTGAAGCGTCTTCGCATCGGTGAACAGCACCGACTGCCAGCCTGCCGCCTTGGCGCCGTCGACATTCTTCTGGCTGTCGTCGATGAACAGCGTGGCCGATGGCTCCAGCCCGAATGCGGCGACGTGATGGTCGTAAATGCCGCGATCCGGCTTGATCATGCCGATCTCGCCCGAGATGGTGACGCCGCGCGGCCGCTCGAGAAAATCGAAGCGCTCGCGGGCCTCGGCCAGCGTGTCGCTGGCGAAGTTGGTCAGCATGGTCACGTCGTGGCCGCTCTCGATCAGGCCGACCATGATGGCGACGCTGTCTTCGTAGGCATGCGGCACCATTTCGTGCCAGTGGCGGCGGAAACCGCGGATGTTTTCCGCTTGATCGGGATGGTCCGCTATCAGCAGCGCCTCGGCCTCTTCCCAGGTCCGGCCGCGATCCTGCTCGATGTTCCAGTCATGCGTGCAGACATTGTCGAAAAACCACTTTCTCTCCTCGGCATCCGGAATGAGGCGGCTGAACGGAATGTTGGGATCGTAGTGGATCAGCACTCTGCCGATGTCGAAAACGATGTGGCGTATTTCAGTCATGGGGCCTCTTTGCACTGTGTGGCGACGGCTTTTTCGTCGCGCCGGGTATCGCAGCCTCGATTGCCTTTTTCATGACAGTCGGCAACGCCTCGCCGGAAATCTCGTGGGCGAGCGACCAGAAATGCCCTTCCGGCGCATCACCTTTGATGTGGGCGTGAAAGACTTCGAGTTCGAGAGCGAAATGGGTGAAGACATGGGCAATCTGGCCGGCACGCCGCCAGTCGGCAGGGAAAGGCGCGGCCGCTTCCGTGGTGCCTCCATCGATCCGCGCGGTCCAGCCTGTCGTCGGCACCTCGGTCATGCCGCCAAGCAAACCCTTCTCCGCCCGTTTGCGCAGCATAATGGCGCCGTCGCCCCGTACGGCGACGAAGGCGGCGCCGCGTCGCAGCGGCTTGTCGGCCTTTGGCAGGCGCACCGGGAAGTGCTCGGGATCGCCTGAAACGACCGCGCTGCAGTCTTCGCGCAGCGGGCACAGCATGCAGCGCGGCCGGCGCGGGGTGCAGATGGTGGCGCCGAGATCCATCATCGCCTGGGCGAAGTCGCCCGGCCTTGTCCCTGGCATCATGCGTTGGACATGGGCGCGGATCTCAGGCTTCGCCTCGCCCAGCGGCGTCGTGATCGAAAACAGCCGGGAGATGACGCGTTCGACATTGCCGTCGACGACGGCGGCGGGGCGGCCGAAGGCGATCGCCATGATGGCCGCCGACGTATAGGCGCCGATGCCGGGCAGTTCTCTCAATCCCGTTTCCGTGTCGGGAAACCGGCCGCCACGCAGGGCCACCAGATCGGCGCAGGCCTTGAGATTGCGGGCACGGGAGTAGTAGCCGAGCCCGGCCCAGGCTTTCATCACGTCCTCGGTCGGCGCCGAGGCCAGCGCCTCGACATCAGGCCATTTCTCGACGAAAACCCGGAAATAGGCCTTCACCGCCTCGACCGTGGTCTGCTGCAGCATGACTTCGGACAGCCAGACGCGGTAGGGATCAGGCCTTACGCCCCGCGCATGCTCGCGTGGCGTTATCCGCCACGGCAGTTCGCGGTGGTGCACATCGTACCAGCCGAGCAAGCGGGATGCGATATCGTCACGAACTCTAGATGTGGCTTTGCCACTATCTCCAGATGCAGCTTCTCCGGATGCAGCGTTGCTGCTATCTCGGGAGGCGGTCTTGCGGGTCTGGTCTGCTGGTGCCATTGATCGGGAATTGGCCTTGGCCGATACTGATGAACGTCGTGGCTGGAGAACGTACATGGCAGGGAGAACGCCCTACGGCAATCCCGTCCCGATCAGCGATCTCGCGACCAAGATCCTCGATCCGGTGCTGCGCAAGCGGGCCGGCATTTCGATCGGCCTCGTCCAGTCATGGGAAGAGATCGCCGGCCCACGTCTGGCCAGCCACTCGCGCCCTGAAAAAATCCAGTGGCCGCGCCGCATGCATGAGGACGATCCGTTCGAGCCGGCGGTGCTGGTCATCGCCTGCGAAGGCATGGCGGCACTTCACCTGCAGCACGAGACCGGCGAGATCATCAACCGGGTCAACGCCTTCCTCGGTTTCACTGCCATCAGCCGCATCAGAATTCTGCAGAAGCCGGTGACAGCCGACAAGGCAAGGCGCAGACCGGCCCTCAGGCCGCTGACGGCAGCCGAGAAGACGAAACTGTCGGGGACTGTCGGCCTTGTCGACAATGACGGACTGCGCGCATCGCTGGAAAAACTTGGCGCGACCATTATCGGGGAGAGGAAGTCATAAGCCTCTTGAAGAAAGTCATGGATTTGTCGTCAATATCTCGCTTTCGTGATCGCCTTTGTCAGGTTAGGCGATTGGATTGGGGATGGAGATGCCTTAATTCGCGCCAACTCTCGCCTTTTCGTGTCTTTGCATTGCAAAATCCAACCCTTGTCAGGTGATTCGTATGAACCGTCCCCCGTTTGGCCAAACTCTGTCTCGCAGAAACGTTCTGTCTTCGCTTGCGGCCATTCCGGCGGTTGCCCTGCTCGCCGCCTGCAGCGACTCCAGCGAGGAGGCCAAGGCCGCGGATGTGAAGCCAGCGGCCCCGGCCGCCCCCGCCAAGCCTGCGACGGCGGCCACGCCGGCCGCCGCTACCGCGCCGGAGGCCCAGGGCACCGTGGACATGGCGGAACTGATGAAGCCGGGTGCGCTGCCCGACAAGCAGCTTGGCAAGGACGACGCCAAGGTCACCATCGTCGAATACGCCTCGATGACCTGCCCGCACTGCGCGCATTTCGCCGAGACCACCTTTCCGGAACTGAAGACCAAGTACATCGACACCGGCAAGGCGCGCTACATCCTGCGCGAATTCCCGTTCGATCCGAGCGCCGAAGCCGGTTTCATGCTGGCGCGCTGCGCCAAGGATAACTATTTCCCGATGGTGGATGTCCTGTTCAGGCAGCAGGCGAACTGGGTCGGCGTCCAGAACACCAAGGATGCGCTGCTGCAAATCTCGAAGCTCGCCGGTTTTACACAGGAGTCCTTCGAGGCCTGCTTGACGGACCAGAAACTTCTGGACGATGTGAGATCGGTCCAGAAGCGCGGCGCTAATGAATTCAAGGTCGACTCGACACCGACCTTCTTCATCAACGGTAAGACCTACAAGGGGGCGATGTCGATTGAGGAAATGTCGGCCATTATCGACCCCTTGCTCTGACATACGGTCAGCGCTGAGGCGGCGCCGCTTCGGCGCGCGCCGCGTCTCGTTGTGCCGTGAATTCCCATCGCAAAACCGTGCAAACCCGCTTGATAGGCTGCGCGAATGAAGTTTTCGCGCCTTCGCCTTCTCGGTTTCAAGTCTTTCGTCGAGCCCGGTGAGTTCGTCATCGAACGCGGACTGACCGGCATTGTCGGGCCGAACGGCTGCGGCAAGTCGAACCTTGTCGAGGCTCTGCGCTGGGTGATGGGCGAAAGCTCCTACAAGAATATGCGCGCGTCCGGCATGGACGATGTCATCTTTTCCGGCTCGGGCACGCGCCCGGCACGCAACACCGCCGAAGTCACGCTTTTCCTCGACAACAGTGACCGTAGCGCGCCCGCGGCCTTCAACGATGCCGACGAACTGCAGGTGTCGCGCCGCATCGAGCGCGAGGCGGGCTCGCTTTATCGCATCAACGGCAAGGAAGCGCGCGCCAAGGACGTGCAGCTTCTGTTCGCCGACCAGTCGACCGGCGCGCGTTCGCCGTCGATGGTCGGTCAGGGCCGTATCGGCGAACTGATCCAGGCCAAGCCGCAGGCGCGCCGCGCACTGCTCGAAGAAGCGGCCGGCATTTCCGGCCTGCACACCCGCCGCCATGAGGCCGAACTGCGGCTGAAGGCGGCCGAGCAGAACCTCGAACGGCTGGACGACGTCGTCGGTGAACTGGAAAGCCAGATCGAAAGCCTGAAGCGCCAGGCGCGCCAGGCGTCCCGCTTCAAGAACCTGTCGGCCGACATCCGCAAGGCCGAAGCAACGCTCCTGCATCTGCGCTGGACACTGGCCAAGACGCAGGAGGGCGATGCGCGCTCGGCGCTTGCGGTTGCCACGGCGCTTGTCGGCGACCGCGCCGCCGCACAGATGGCCGCCGCCCGCGAGCAAGGCATCGGCGCTCACCGCCTGCCCGATCTGCGCGACGCGGAAGCCGCCGCTGCCGCTGCCTTCCAGCGCCTGTCGATCGCCAAGTCGCAGATCGAGGAGGAAGCCGGCCGTATTCGCGCCCGTCAGACCGAACTCGAGCGCCGGCTGCAGCAACTCGACGGCGACATCGCCCGTGAGGAGCGCATGGTCCGCGACAATGCGGACATCCTCGAACGCCTTCGCACCGAAGAAGCCACGCTGAATTCCGAAAACGCCGGTGCGGCCGAGCGCGAGGCCACCACCCGCGCCGCTTTCGAACAGGCGGCATCGACGCTTTCGCAAAGCGAATCCAAGCTCGCCTCGCTGACCGCCGAGCGGGCGGAGGCCGCCGCCGCACGCAACCAGATCGAGCGGACGCTGCGCGACACCGCCGAGCGCCGCGACCGCTTCGGCCGTCAGCTTGCCGATGTCGACCGCGAATTGTCGGAGATACTCTCCAAGGTCGCCGGCCTGCCGGATCCGGCCGAGAAGCGCGTGCTGGTCGAACAGGCCATGGCGCTGCTGGAGGAAGCCGAGGCTGCCGTATTGGAGACCGAACAGTCGGTCATCGATGCGCGCGCTACCGAGAGCTCTGCCCGCCCACCGCTTCAGGATGCCAGGGCCGAACTGGCACGGATCGAGACGGAAGCGCGCACGCTGGCCAAGATACTCAATGCCGCCAGCGGCGACCTTTTCCCGGCCGTGCTGGAGCAGATCAGTGTCGATCGCGGTTTCGAGACGGCGCTTGGTGCGGCCCTTGGTGAAGACCTCGACGTGCCGCTCGACCGCAGCGCACCGGTGCATTGGGGCGAAAGCGGAATCCAGCCCGGCGACGCGGCTCTGCCCGAAGGCGTCAGGAGCCTTGCCAGCGTGGTTCACGCGCCGGCACAACTGGCCCGACGCCTGGCGCAGATCGGTATCGTCGAGCCGGGCGATGGCCGCCGCCTGCAGGCGCTCCTTGCTCCCGGCCAGCGGCTGGTCAGCCGCGAGGGCGCGCTGTGGCGCTGGGATGGCTTTACCGCCAGCGCCGACGCACCGACCGCCGCCGCACAGCGGCTGGCGCAAAAGAACCGGCTGGCCGAACTCGATGCCGAGGCGATACAGGCGACGCTCGTCCTGCGCCAGGCCGAGGAGGCGCTTGCGCAGGCCGAACAGGCGCTCCGCCTGGCGAGCGAGGCCGAGCGCAATGCGCGCCAGGCCGGTCGTGACGCTCAGCATCGGCTGGACGCTGCCCGCAATGCGCTGGTTGAGGCTGAACGGGCCGGCGGCGAATTGCAGAGCCGCCGCGCGGCACTGGATGAGGCGCGTGCCCGCATCGTCGACAGCTATGAGGAGACCTCGGAAGCCTTCGCCGAGGCGGAAATGCTGCTGCAGGACGCGCCCGATCTCGGCGACCTGCAATTGCAGCTCGAACAGTCCTCGGCCAATGTCGCCCGCGACCGCGCCACGCTTGCCGATGCACGTGCGGTGCACGAGGGTCTGCGGCGCGAAGCCGAGGCACGCGCGCGCCGGCTCGATGCCATTGGCGCCGAGCGCAGCAACTGGCTGGAGCGGGCTGAAAACGCCTCGACGCAGATCGCATCGCTTGGCGAACGCAAAGCCGAAGCCGGGGCCGAACGCGAGCGGTTGGCGGATGCTCCCGATGAAATCGACGCCAAGCGGCGCGCGCTGCTGTCGCAACTCACCGAAGCCGAGACCTTGCGCAAGGCGGCGGCCGATCGTTTGCAGGAAGCAGAGAACCGGCAATCCGAACTGGACAAGGCCGCCACCGGCGCCATCCAGTTCCTGGCCGAAGCGCGCGAGACCCGTGTTCGTGCCGAAGAGCGGCTGACCGCGGCCGACGAACGCCGGCTGGAGGTCGAGGCGCGCATCCAGGAAACGCTGAACACGCCGCCGCATCTGGTCATTCGCCACACCGGTCTGGAGGCTGACAGCCCGATGCCCGACATGGCCGAGATCGAGCGTCAGCTCGATCGGCTGAAGATCGAGCGCGAACGGCTGGGCGCCGTCAACCTGCGCGCCGAGGAAGAGCAGAAGGAGCTTTCCGACCGGCTCGAGGCGATCGTGTCCGAGCGCGAGGACATCATCGAGGCGATCCGCAAGCTCAGGCAAGCAATCCAGAGCCTCAACCGCGAAGGCCGTGAGCGACTGCTCGCCGCCTTCGACGTCGTCAACAGCCATTTCCAGCGGCTGTTCTCGCATCTGTTCGGCGGCGGCACGGCGGAGTTGCAGCTGATCGAATCCGACGATCCGCTCGAGGCCGGGCTCGAAATCCTGGCCCGCCCGCCCGGCAAGAAGCCGCAGACCATGACACTGTTGTCCGGTGGCGAGCAGGCGCTGACGGCGATGTCGCTGATCTTCGCCGTGTTCCTGACAAATCCGGCGCCGATCTGCGTGCTCGACGAAGTCGACGCCCCACTCGACGATCACAATGTCGAGCGCTTCTGCAATCTCATGGACGAGATGGCCAACACCACCGAGACGCGCTTCGTCATCATCACCCACAATCCAATCACCATGGCGCGCATGAACCGGCTGTTCGGCGTGACGATGGCCGAGCAGGGCGTCAGCCAGCTTGTCTCGGTCGACCTGCAGGCCGCCGAAGCGATGCGCGAAGCGAGCTGACGCGGTCCGGCTGTCGACTATCCGCCGTTGCGGTGCATGGCCCAGTTCGCGCACGAGCATGAAGGCGCCGAAACGCAGTTGGACAAGTAGCCAAGGCTTGGCCTCGCTTCCGAGCTAGAGCGGAATGAATTGAGGCTGAATCGGCGTGGGATTCCCTTAGGCGTGCAAATCTGATTCAACCTTCATGCTGGGCAAGGAGGTCAGCATGGATGGGCAAGCCTTACTCGATGGATCTTCGCGAACGGGTTGTTGCGT
>NZ_JAMYUT010000035.1:0-68395 GCF_040323235.1 Mesorhizobium sp. M0051 | reverse complement strand
AGAAGGCCCCTAAAGAATCAACCTTTCCACTCAACGCAAGACTTACTCTTACTCATATGCGATTCCCCTGCCCTTGTGGGGAGGGTCGGCGCGGCGGCTTCGCAAAGCGAAGCTGCCGAGACGGGGCGGGGGTGAAGCGCCCTCTTAGTCCGGGTAGCAGACCATTGGAATGTTCGGCCAGACGGCGCTGTCGCAGTTGGCGGTGTCCTGCCTCTGCTTGAAGGAGGCGCTGACCGGGCCGGTCACCATCGGGTCGACCCCGTCGGGTGCGTCGGCGAAGACCTGCTCGGCTGTCTGCGTGCCGGACTGCGCAACGGGGGGCGTCTCGCGCAGCGTAGCAGCCGACTGCGCGGCGTTGGCGGCCAGCAGGATTGCAAAGGCTGCGGATGCGATGAGCGGCCAAAATCGGTTGAGTTTGTCGGTCATGATGCTCGAACTGCCCGGGCCCGGAAAGGTTCCCGCCTTGGTTAACAGAATCATCTCACACGCAGATGCTTAAGATTTGATGAGTATTTGGTGGCGCGCCTCCTCTTTCGCAACTGCGAAAAACCCTGTATGAGCCGCGCAACCGAAAGAGGCAGCGCCTTTTGGCCTGCTGCCTGCAACGCTTCCGAGACCAGAACATGAAAATCCGTAATATCGCGATCATCGCGCACGTCGACCATGGAAAAACCACCCTCGTCGACCAATTGCTCCGCCAATCCGGCTCCTTCCGGGACAACCAGCGCGTCGCCGAACGCGCCATGGATTCCAACGACCTCGAAAAGGAACGCGGCATCACCATCCTGGCCAAGGCGACCTCGGTCGATTGGAAGGACACCCGCATCAACATCGTCGACACCCCCGGCCACGCCGATTTTGGCGGCGAGGTCGAACGCATCCTGTCGATGGTGGACTCAGCCATCGTGCTGGTGGACGCTGCCGAGGGGCCGATGCCGCAGACCAAGTTCGTCGTCGGCAAGGCGCTCAAGGTCGGCCTGAAACCGATCGTCGTCATCAACAAGATCGACCGCCCAGACGCCCGCCATGTCGAAGTGGTCAACGAGGTGTTCGACCTGTTCGCAGCGCTCGATGCCACCGATGAACAGCTCGACTTCCCGATTCTGTACGGTTCAGGCCGCGACGGCTGGGTTTCCGAAAATCCGGAAGGACCGAAGGACCAGCAGTTGGCGCCGCTGTTCGATCTCGTCATCAAGCATGTGCCGGCGCCGACCGTGCATCCCGGCCCGTTCCGCATGATCGGCACCATCCTGGAAGCCAATCCGTTCCTCGGCCGCATCATCACCGGCCGCATTGAATCAGGCACGTTGAAGTCCAACCAGCCGGTCAAGGTGCTGCACCATGACGGCACGCTGGTCGAAACCGGCCGTATTTCCAAGATCCTCGCTTTCCGCGGCCTCGAACGCCAGCCGATCGAAGAGGCCCAGGCCGGCGACATCGTCGCCATTGCCGGCCTTTCGAAGGGTACCGTTGCCGACACGTTCTGCGATCCGGCGGTGAGCGAGCCGCTGCATGCGCAGCCGATCGATCCGCCGACTGTGACCATGTCCTTCCTCGTCAACGACAGTCCGCTGGCCGGCACCGAAGGCGACAAGGTCACCAGCCGCGTTATCCGCGACCGCCTGCTGCGCGAGGCCGAAGGCAATGTCGCGCTGAAGATCGAGGAATCGCCCGACAAGGATTCGTTCTTCGTCTCCGGCCGCGGCGAATTGCAGTTGGCCGTGCTGATCGAGACGATGCGCCGCGAGGGTTTCGAGATTGCCGTGTCGCGTCCGCGCGTCGTCATGCAGAAGGGCGAGAACGGCGAGCTGCAGGAACCCATCGAGGAAGTCGTTATCGACGTCGACGAGGAGCATGCCGGCATCGTCGTGCAGAAGATGTCGGAGCGCAAGGCCGAGATGGTCGAGTTGCGTCCGTCCGGCGGCAATCGCCAGCGCATCGTCTTCCACGCGCCGACGCGCGGCCTGATCGGCTACCAGTCGGAACTGTTGACCGACACGCGCGGCACTGCCGTGATGAACCGGCTGTTCCATGCCTACGAGCCCTACAAGGGCGAACTGCCGGGGCGTACCAACGGCGTTCTGATCTCCAACGAGCAGGGCGAGGCGGTGGCCTACGCCATGTGGAACCTGGAAGACCGCGGCCCGATGGTCATCGACCCAGGCGTCAAGGTCTATCAGGGCATGATCATCGGCATCCACAGCCGCGACAACGATCTCGAAGTGAACGTGCTCAAGGGCAAGAAGCTGACCAACATCCGTGCCGCCGGCAAGGATGAAGCGGTGAAGCTGACCCCGCCGATCCGCATGACGCTGGAACGCGCGCTGGCCTGGATCCAGGACGACGAGCTGGTCGAAGTGACGCCGAAGACGATCCGACTGCGCAAGCTCTATCTCGACCCGAACGAGCGCAAGCGTTTCGAGAAGTCGGCCAAGGCGGTCGGCGCGGCATAAGCTTCTCTATTTCCAAAAGGTTGAGAGGGGCGGAGCAAACCAATGCTCCGCCCCTCTTCCGTTCATTCACCGGCAGCCGACATAATGTCGTCCTTGTCGACCTCACCGGCCAGATCGATGCGGATGGTCATTCCCTGGCGGGCCGGCTTGCGCAAGGCTTTGGCACCGTCCGGATGAACGACTAGCAATCGTCGCTCCTCCAGCGCTTGAAGCCGTGATCGCGAGATGCCGAGTTCGCCGGCGAGCAGCCGATCGAGTCGCAGGGATATCGGTATTTCGAGGCCAAGCTGGAGCTCCAGCGCGGTTGCAGTCTCCCTTGTGCCGCCAAGCCTGTGCTTGTGAACGGCGACATCGGGAAATTCCTCGACACGTCCGATTCGGTTTCGCAGTGCGACGACATCGAAGGCATGGCGGCGGGCCAGTCCCGGATCGTTGCTTTCGAGCGCCTGCAGCAAAGCAGGACCGATCTCGCGGCGGTTGCTGCGCTCGAAAATGCCGAAATTCCAGGAATTGTCGCAGTCGATGCAGCGATAGATCAGCCAGACATCGATGCGCTTGCCGTTGGCGTTGACGCGGAATTTTCCGCTGCTGCAATAGGCTTTCACAGTGCCGCAGCGATTGCAGGTGATGAGCGGTCGAGGTGCAATTTTGGGCGTGATCGCCCAGCCGATGCGCAGAAATCCAGACATGCCGATAAGCCCTTCCCGTCGGGAAGTTCATCAGGCCGGCGATGTCGAGATGCCCATGCGGACACGGCGTGGCGGTAGACTGCGGTTTTTGGAAATCAGGTGTCACGGGCAAGAGCCGCGCGACGCGGTTCAGCAGTGCCAAACCGGTCTCGAACCGCCGCCCTAAGGAACACGTGAACATGAAAACAGACACCGCGAATGCAGCGTCATGCAGTGTGTCGGGGGAGTTGACGAGACCGGCGGTTACGTAGGCAAAGTGAAGCTCAAAATTGTTTCGCGGCGGCCTTTCTAGCCGCGAGATTCCAGGCGGACAAGCGTGATCTTGTCGGCCCTACCGCAGCTGGGCCGCTTGCGCTAATGTTAGATATCGAAGGCTTTCAACCAAAGACCCCGTCCATGCACCTCACATCGCTCCTGATCTTCGCCGCCGCTTTGTTCGTCGCCGCTGGCTCGCCTGGTCCATCGATCGCGGCGCTCGTCGCGCGCGTCATCTCGAAAGGCTTTCGCGACGTGTTCCCGTTCCTGCTTGCGATGTGGATCGGCGAGGGCATCTGGCTGTCGCTGGCCGTATTCGGGCTGGCTGTGGTGGCGCAGACATTCCATTTTGCCTTTGTTGTCGTGAAATGGGTCGGCGTCGCCTATCTCGCCTACCTTGCCTGGAAGATGTGGACTGCACCTGTCGATGGGAAAGAGGGCGATATGCCGCGCGAGGATTCTCCGGCAAAGCTGTTCTTCGCCGGGATGGCGGTGACGCTCGGCAATCCCAAGATCATGATGTTCTACCTGGCGCTGTTGCCGACCATCATCGACCTCGCTTCGGTTAGCGTCGTCGGCTGGGTCGAGCTGACGGCGACCATGGCCGTGGTGCTGGTCGCCATCGATCTGGCCTGGGTGCTCGCCGCGTCACAGGCGCGCAAGCTCCTCAGGAGCAAGCGCGCCATGAAGATCGCCAACCGCATCAGTGCCACGACGATGGCCGGCGCGGCTGCGGCGATCGCGGCGCGGTCGTAACCCGTCACATCATCTCGATGATCGGCGCGATCTCGACGCTGAAGGCCGGGTTCATCAGGATCGGGCAATCCTTGGCCTTGGCTATGGCATCGTCGATGTCTTTCGCTTCGACGATGGTGTAGCCGGCGGTCGGATTGCTGCCGCCATTGTTCTCGACCTTGCCGCCGGGTAGCACCATCTTCGACATGCCGACCGGATTGCCGCCGTCGACCACGGCCGAGCCGAGCTTGCCGTACCAGCCGTTCCAGGCGTCCATTGCTGCTTTCCGTTCGGCCTCCTCGGTCGGCATCTTACCGGAGCCGTGATAGACGTAGAGAAATTTCGCCATGTTCTCCTCCTTGATCAGCGGCATCGAACCGACATGCGGCCATGCCGCCTGCCGATCATCGGACCAAACCGGCAAACAAGCAACGAGAATGCGAAACAGCTAATATAAGACCTGTCGGGCTCCAGCCGCTAGGTCACCGCGCCATGGCGTGATATTCGTCGTTTGGCCGCATATCGATCGCCGCCGCCACCCGGTTCGACATGTTGAAGAAGGCAGTGGTCGAGGCGATGTCCCAGATGTCGCGATCGGTGAAGCCGGCCTTGCGCAGTGCTGCCCGATCGGCCTCGACAATCTTCGCCGGCTCCTCGGTCAACTTGACGGCGAATTCGAGCATTGCGGTCTGCTTGGGCGAAAGATCGGCGGCGCGGAAATTCATCACCATCATCTCGCCGAGCGCCGGGTCGCCGGACAGCTGGCGTACCGCCGCGCCATGCGCGGTCAGGCAATAGTAACAATGATTTATCGAAGAGACGGCGACCGCGATCATCTCCCGCTCCAGCTTCGACAGGCCGGAGTCTGCGAGCATCAGGTCATTGTACATGTCGGTGAAAGCACGCAGCTTCTTGTCGTCGAAGGCGTAGGCGCGCAGCACGTTGGGAACGAGGCCGAGTTTCTCCTCGCATTTGGCGAAATAGGTTTTTGTCGCCTCGCTCAGTTCTCCCAGGCCAAGGTCAAGCGCGGTGATTTTGCCGGTCATGGGTCATTTCTCCTCCGTTGGACGGCGTCTTGTTGCCGAATTCCGATATTTCTTTGCAAGCCGTCAAACCTTTGTCGCCAAACAGCGGTCATCTGCTACCATAGTCGTAAAAGCATTGACGGGAGGGAAGTGCCTCATGGCCAGCGTGAAATCCGCGAGCAAGCCGAAGAAAAAAACCACGGCAGCGACAAAAGCGGAGGAAAGGCCAGCCAGGCTTGCCGACTATCTGCTCGGCCGCGCGCCGGCTGAAGATCTTGCCGCTTATGAAATGGCCGATCTCGAACGCGCCGCCGATCTCGCCGGCCAGGCAATAGCAGTTCACAAAAAAGGCGAGTGCGTCATCGCGGTCGATGCCGATTCCGGCGTTGTCCGCGACGCCCGCCCGGTGACCGTCATCACGGTCGTCAACGACAATATGCCGTTCCTGTTCGATTCCATCCTTGGCGAAGTCACCGAGACATCAGGCGAACCGATGCTGGTCACCCATCCGGTCATCGTGGTTCGTCACGGCAAAAACGGAGTGGACGAAATCCTCGGCGACGGCAATTTCGCTAGGGATGACGGCAGCCACGACCGGCTGAGCGTCATTCATGTCCACATACCGCGGCTGACCGCGGAGCAGGCGAGCGGATTGACCGAGCGGTTGCGCAAGACGCTCGGCCAGGTTCATGCCGCTGTCCACGACTGGAGACCGATGCTGGCCCGCCTCGATCAGGCGATTTCCGAATTCCGCTATTCGGCGGTGCCGCTCGACAAGAAGAGCGTTGCCGAGGCGATCGCTTTCCTAGAGTGGCTGCGCGACGACAATTTCACCTTCCTCGGCATGCGCGAGTTCAAATACACCGGCGGCGAGGAAAGCGGCACGCTGGAGCGCGCCGACAAACCCGGCCTCGGCATCCTCGCCGATCCCGATGTGCTGGTGCTCAGGCGCGGTACCGAAGCCGTGACGACAACGCCTGAGATCCGCGCCTTCCTGCATGGGCCGGAGCCGCTGATCGTCACCAAGGCCAATGCCAAGTCATCCGTGCATCGCCGCATCTATCTCGATTACATTGGCGTCAAGACCTACACAGCCAAAGGCACGCTGGCGGGCGAATTGCGCATCGTCGGCCTGTTCACCTCGACCGCCTACACGCGCTCGGTGATGAAGATCCCCTACCTGCGATCCAAAGCCGAAACCATCATCGCCAAGTCAGGCTTCGACCGCCACGACCACTCCGGCAAGGCGCTGATCAATGTGCTGGAAAGCTATCCGCGTGACGAGTTGTTCCAGGTGCCGGTGCCGATCCTGAGGAAGCACGCCGTCGCCATTCTCGGCCTCGTCGAGCGACCGCGCGTGCGGGCGCTGGTGCGCGCGGACCAGTTCGACCGCTTCGTCTCGATCCTCGTCTTCGTGCCGCGCGACCGCTACGACAGCGTGGTGCGCGAGAAGATCGGCCTCTATCTGAAAACTGTGTTCGAAGGCCGGCTGTCTGCCTATTACCCGGCCTTCCCAGAAGGCGGGCTGGCGCGCGTGCACTTCATCATCGGCCGTTCCGGCGGCAAGACGCCGAAGGTCGAGCAAGCGACGATCGAAGCCGCGATCCGCGACATCGTGCGCACCTGGGAAGATGCGCTTTCAGATGCGGCGGAGGCCAATGGTGCCGACCAGACGTTGAAGAGCATCGCCGCACGGCTGCCGGAAAGCTACCGCGATTCGTTCAGCGCGGCAGTGGCGCTGGCCGATGCCGGGCGGATTGCCAAAATCAGCGCCAGCAATCCGATTGCCATCGACTACTATCGCCATGGCGAGCAGAAGCCGCACCAGGCAGCGCTGAAGATCTATCACCACGGCAGCCCGGTGGCGCTGTCGCGGCGGGTGCCGGTGCTGGAAAACATCGGCTTCCGCGTCATCAGCGAACGCACCTTCGAGGTCGGCGACGGCCAGTCCGGCCAGATCAGCGATGATCACCCCGGCCGGGTCTTCATCCATGACATGGAGCTGGAGAACAGCTACGGCAAACCGATCGATCTGACCGATGGCGGGGCGCTGTTCGTGGACGCGTTCTTGTCCGTCTGGCGCGGCGACGTCGACAATGACGGCTACAATGGCCTTGCCCAGACCGCGGGCCTGTGGTCGGGCGAGATCACCGTTCTGCGCGCCTATGGCCGCTACCTGCAGCAGGTTGGCATTCCGCAAAGCCAGGATTTCATCGCCGCCGCGCTCAATCGCTATCCCGACATCGCGCGCGGCCTGCATGCGCTGTTCATCGCCAGGCTTGGCCCGACAGCCGAGACCGAAGGCGTGGTGGCGGCAAAGCACCTCAAGGCCAAGATCAAGGATGCGCTGGAAGACGTTCCCAACATCGACGACGACACCATTATCCGGCGCTATCTCAATCTGATCGAAGCCTCGCTGCGCACCAATCATTTCGTCGCCGATACGAAAGAGAAAGGCCAGTCGCTGGCGATCAAGCTCGATTCGTATGCGGTGGACGGATTGCCGGCGCCGCGGCCGTGGCGGGAGATCTTCGTCTACGGTTCCGAAGTCGAGGGCCTGCATCTGCGCTTCGGCCCGGTGGCGCGCGGCGGCCTGCGTTGGTCGGACCGCGCCCAGGACTACCGCACCGAGGTGCTCGGCCTGGTCAAGGCGCAGCAGGTCAAGAACGCCGTCATCGTGCCTGTCGGCGCCAAAGGCGGCTTCTACCCGAAGAAGCTGCCGATGACCGCCGGCCGTGACGCGATCTTCGAGGCCGGCACCGCGGCCTACAAGAACTTCGTCTCTAGCCTGCTGTCGATCACCGACAATATCGGCCTTGAGGGTGTCATCCCGCCGGCCGGCGTCGTGCGCCGCGATCCGGACGATCCGTATTTCGTGGTTGCCGCCGACAAGGGCACGGCGACCTTCTCCGATACCGCCAACGCCATCAGCGAGCAGCACGGTTTCTGGCTCGACGACGCCTTCGCCAGCGGCGGCTCGGCCGGCTACGACCACAAGAAGATGGGCATCACCGCCAAGGGCGCATGGGAAGCCGTCAAGCGGCATTTCCGTGAGATCAACCGCGATATCCAGACCTCGCCTTTCACTGTCGTCGGTGTCGGTGACATGTCGGGCGACGTTTTCGGCAACGGCATGCTGTTGTCGCCGAAGACCCGGCTGATTGCTGCCTTCGACCATCGCGACATCTTCATAGATCCAGATCCGGACATGGCCGCGTCGATGTCTGAGCGCGAGCGCATGTTCGCGCTCCCCCGCTCGAGCTGGCAGGACTACGACAAGACCAAACTGTCGGAAGGCGGCATCATCGTCTCGCGCAACCAGAAGTCGATCTCCTTGCCGGCGGCAGCGGCAGCAGCGATCGGCCTCGGCAAGACGACCGCCACGCCGGTCGAGATCATGACCGCCATCCTGAAGGCGCCGGTCGATCTTCTGTGGTTCGGCGGCATCGGCACATATTTGCGGGCTTCGACCGAGACCAATGCCGAGGTCGGCGACCGCGCCAATGATGCTATCCGCATCACCGCGCTGGACGTGCGCGCCAAGGTGATCGGCGAGGGCGCCAATCTCGGCGTCACGCAGCGCGCGCGCATCGAGTTCGGCATGAATGGCGGCCGCTGCAATTCCGACGCCATCGACAATTCCGGCGGCGTCAACTGCTCCGACGTCGAGGTCAACATCAAGATCGCGCTGGCGTCCGCCATGCGCAAGGGATCGTTGACGCGCTCGGCACGCAACAAGCTGCTGGCCGAGATGACCGACGAGGTCGGCTCACTTGTCCTGTCCAACAACTACCAGCAGACGCTGGCGCTTTCGATCGCCCGCAAGCGCGGCCTCGCCGACATCGCGCATCAGAGCCGTTTCATGACGGCGCTGGAGGCGCGCGGCCTGCTCGACCGCGCCGTCGAGACGCTGCCGTCGCCGGCGGCGCTTGCCGATCGCGAAGCGCGCGGCGAACCGCTGACCAGGGCCGAGCTCGGCGTGCTGCTCGCCTATGCCAAGATCGTGCTGTTTTCCGACATCGTCGCCAGCGACGTGCCGGACGACGCGCATTTCGACCGCGACCTGATGGGCTATTTCCCGGATCGCATGGCGAAGAAATATGTCGCCGAAATCCACGGCCACCGGCTGCGCCGCGAGATCATTACACGGGTCGTCGTCAACGATCTGGTCAATCGCGGCGGCCCTTCCTTCGTCAACCGGCTGCAGGAAGCCACGGGGCGCACCGCCGCCGACGTGGTGCGCACCTTCGCCGTGGTGCGCGACGGCTTTGCCTTGCCGGCGCTCTATCGCGAGATCGACGCGCTCGACAACCAGATCGATGGCCAGGTGCAGCTCGATCTCTATCAGATGGTCAGCCGCCTGATCTATGTGACCAGCGGCTGGTATCTGAAGAACGATGCCGGCACGGCAGCCCTTGGCCAGCGCATCGCCGAACTGCTGGAAGCCCGCAAGTCGCTGGAGCCCAAGCTCGTTTCGCTGCTGCCGGCCTTCTCGCGCGAGCGGATCGAGGAGAAGCGGCACGGGCTGTTCAAGAGCGGCGCGCCGGAACGGCTGGCCGCGCAGCTGGCGTTGAGCGAGGTGGCGGAACTCATCCCCGATATCGCGTTGACGGCGCGCACCGCCGGCGCCGACATCGTCGCGGCGGCCACGGCATTCTTCGCCGTCAGCGATGCCTTCCGCATCCCGCGTGTCGAGGACGCGGCACGCTCGATCACGCCCTCGGACTATTACGACCAGCTGGCGCTTTCGCGCGCCACCGACACGATAGGTGCCGCGCGGCGCGGCATCGCGGTGGCGGCACTCACCGGTCATGCCAAGGCAGCCGATCCGGTAGCGGCCTGGCTGGAAGCCGGCGGCGAGCGGGTGGCGCGCATCCGCGAGCGGCTGCAGGCGCTGACCGAAGGCGGCGACATTACCGTGTCGCGGCTGTCCGTCGCTTCCGGGTTGATGAGCGATTTGACGGGGATGTGAGTTGGTTTGTTTTCATCCGGCCGTCGTGACCTTCTACCCGCATAGCGACGAGGGAAGGGATATGGCCGCAATGCTGGCACCTATCTCGCGACGCCGGCAGAGCCATGAGGGCACGCAATGCGTGATATTTGCATGAATGCTGGAAAAATGCAGACATGGCGCCCGATACGGGCACGGCCGAGGGGATCATCATGGCGGTAGAGGCAGTGCAGCGTGCGTCTGGACGTGGTATCTGGGGATGGATGCTGTTCGACTGGGCCGCGCAGCCGTTCTTCACGGTCATCACCACCTTCATCTTCGGGCCGTACTTCGTCTCACGCATGGCGAGCGATCCGGAAACTGGGCAGGCGGCCTGGGGTTATGGCATCGCCGCGGCGGGCCTGGTCATCGCCGTGCTGTCGCCAATCCTAGGTTCGATCGCCGATCAGACCGGTCCACGCAAGCCGTGGATCGCGTTCTTCGCCGCGGTCAAGGTCACCAGCCTTAGCCTGCTTTGGTTCGCGGCTCCCGGTTCGAACCTTTTCCTGGTCGTGTTCTTGTTCTCGCTGGCGTCGGTCGCGGCCGAGTTTTCGACCGTGTTCAACGATTCTATGATGCCGCGCCTGGTGCCGAAGAGCGAGATCGGCCGGATCTCCAACATGGCCTGGGGGATTGGTTATCTCGGCGGCATGATCGCGCTGATCTTCGTCGTCGCCTGCTTGGCCGGTTCGCCGGAGACGGGCAAGACGATCATCGGCATCGACCCGCTGTTCGGGCTCGATCCGAAGCTCGGCGAAGACGCCCGCGCCACCGGGCCGCTGTCGGCCGGCTGGTACTTCCTGTTCATCCTGCCAATGTTCTTTTTCACGCCCGACGCCCTCAAGGGACTGCCGATCGGCCCGGCGGTGCGAGAGGGGTTGGCTGAGTTGAAAGCAACACTGAGCGAGGTGCGCAAGCGCAGCGGTATCTTCCGCTTCCTTGTCGCCCGCATGATCTATCAGGACGGCGTCAACGCTCTGCTGGCGCTGGGTGGTACGTTTGCGGCTGCAATGTTCCATTGGTCGATCACCGAGATCGGCATTTTCGGCATCATTCTCAATGTCGTCGCCATCTTCGGCTGCCTGGTTGCGGCGCGTCTCGACACGGCGCTTGGCTCAAAAACCATCGTGATGATCTCACTGGTCCTGCTCGGCATCGCCACGATCGGCATCGTCTCGACCGGACCGGGCTACACTTTGTTCGGCCTCTGGATGATGCCCGGGCCAGACAGTGGCGGCTTGTTCGGTACGGCGGCGGAAAAGGCCTACATCTTCTTCGGCCTGTTGATTGGCGTGGCTTTCGGGCCGGTGCAGGCGTCGTCGCGTTCCTACATGGCGCGCAGCGTTACCGCCGCCGAATCCGGCCGCTATTTCGGCATTTATGCGCTGGCCGGGCGAGCGACCAGTTTCCTGGCGCCGTTCATAGTCGCATCCGTCACCCTGGCCAGTGGCTCGGCGCGCCTCGGCATAGCGGTGATCGCGCTGTTCCTTGGGCTCGGCATGGCGATCCTGATCAAGACGCCTTATCCGGCGGACCGGCCGGCGGAGTGAGTTTACCCTCCCCCTTGTGGGCCACAAGGGGGAGGGTAAGGCAGCTAATGCCGGAAATGCCTGACGCCCGTAAACACCATGGCGATGCCGTGTTCGTCGGCGGCGGCAATGACGTCCTTGTCGTTCATCGAGCCGCCAGGCTGGATGACGGCAGTGGCGCCGGCGGCGATTGCGGCCAGCAGTCCGTCGGCGAAGGGGAAGAAGGCGTCGGAAGCGACGACCGAGCCCTTGGTCAGCGGTTCGGCAAGGCCCGCGGCCTCGGCGGCGTCGAGCGCCTTGCGCGCGGCTATGCGTGAGGAATCGACCCGGCTCATCTGGCCAGCGCCGATGCCGACGGTGGCGCCATCCTTGACGTAGACGATGGCGTTGGACTTAACATGCTTGGCGACGCGGAAGGCGAATTTGAGGTCGGCCATTTCGGCCGGCGTCGGCGCGCGCCTGGTCACTACTTTCAGCTCCAGGTCGTCGACGACGGCGTTGTCGCGGGACTGGACGAGCAGCCCGCCGGCGACTGATTTGACCGTCGTGCCTGACGTGCGCGGGTCCGGCAGGCCGCCGGTGACCAGCAGGCGCAGATTTTTCTTTGCCGCGACGATTGCCGCTGCCTCGTCGGTCGCGCCGGGCGCGATGATCACCTCGGTGAAGGTCTTGACGATTTCTGCGGCGGCCGCGGCGTCGAGGATCCGATTCACAGCGACGATGCCGCCGAAGGCCGAGACCGGATCGCAGGCCAGCGCCTTGGCGTAGGCCGCCTTCAGCGAGATGCCTTCGGCGACGCCGCACGGGTTGGCGTGCTTGATGATGGCAACCGCGGCGGAACGGTCGGGATCGAATTCGCCGGCCAGTTCGAAGGCGGCGTCGGTGTCGTTGATGTTGTTGTAGGAGAGCTGCTTGCCCTGCAACTGCTGCGCCGTGGCGACGCCGGGCCGCTTGTCGCCATTGAGGTAGAAGCCGGCGCTCTGATGCGGGTTCTCGCCGTAGCGCATGACCTCTTCCAGCTTGCCGCCGAAGGCGCGCCATGTCGGGTGCTCGATCTCAAGCGCTTCGGCGAACCAGCCGGAGATTGCCGCGTCATAGGTGGCGGTGCGGGCAAAGGCCTTGGCCGCCAGCTTCTTGCGGAAATCCAGCGACAGCGAGCCGATGTTCATTTCCAGCGCGTTCAGCACCGAGGCGTAGTCGCCGGGATCGGTGACAATGGCGACATAGGCGTGGTTCTTGGCCGAGGCGCGGATCATTGCCGGTCCGCCAATGTCGATGTTCTCGACGATCGAGGCGTAATCGGCGCCGGAGCGGCGGACCTCCTCGAACGGATAGAGATTGGACACCACGAGATCGATCGGCTCGATACCGTACTTGCGCATTGCAGCCACATGATCCGGGTCGTCGCGCACGCCAAGCAGCGCGCCATGCACGCTGGGATGCAAGGTCTTGACCCGGCCATCCATGATCTCGGGAAAACCGGTTAGCTCGGAGACGTCGCGCACGGCGAGGCCGGCCTCGGCGATCGCCTTTGCCGTGCCGCCGGTCGAGACCAGTTCGACACCGGCCGCTGCCAGCGCTTTGGCGAAATCGAGAAGGCCTGTCTTATCGAAAACGGAGAGCAGGGCGCGACGCACCGGAACGAGGTCAGGTGCTGGAATGTTCTTGGCGGCGACGGCCATGGGCTGGCGGCCTTTCACGACTTGATTTGAAGCATCCGGGGGCCGTAGCACATGACGCCCGGAAATCAAGCGCCGACGTTTTCGTATGCAATTTGCTGGCCCATATATAAGCTTGTCTTGCTGGTGGAGGAGAAGAATTGATGGCGTTTGTGCGCGTTGGCCAATTCAAGGCGTTGCCGGACACGACCGAGCAATTGCGGGCGATCTATGAAACCGAGGCGATCCCCGCCATCCGCGCCGCAAGCGGCAACATCAGCGCCGTGCTGCTGCAGCAACATCAGGCGAGCGACACATTCATGGCGATCACAGTGTGGAGCACCGTCGAGGATGCCGAGCGCTATGACCGAAGCGGCCAGGCGGCGGCGATGGTCGACAAGATCCGCTTCGCATTCGCCGGTCCGCCCTCGCTCACCACTTACGATGCTTTCGGTGTCCCGCAGCAAGCTTGAGCGGGCCGGCTGCTTTCGCACGGCAGGCTCAGTTGTTTTCCGGGTAACCGGCGATGCTGGTGCGCGTCAGCTGCCAGTGGACTTCGGCAACTTCCGAGGCCTTGAAGGCAAGCACGATCTGGCGGCTGCGGCGCGGGCCGCCAAGACCGGCGAAATAGATCGATTCCTCAACCTCCGGCACCACTTCGGCGCAAGTAAATACCCAGTTGTCGGCCTGATCGGCGGTCATCACCAGGCGATCATGCTCGTCCTGCAACAGGTTGATGTCGGGGTGGACGTGGAAGCGAACGGTGACGAAGTCGCGGCCGTTATTGCGGATCGAGGCATTGCCGGGCCGCTGGAAGCGGTCCCTGCCGACCAGCACATTGCCGTTCGAGGAGAGCTTCAGTTCGCGCTCATGCAGGAAACCGAAACGCGCGACATAACCGTCATGGCGGGCGATGAACCCCTGAACGCCCTTCTGGTCGATGCGCTTGCATTGAACATGCTGCGGGCCGCCGATCAGCGGCGAACCGAGCAGGTCGTTGACGCGCAGCGAATGGCTGAAGCGTGCCGACGAGGTATCGTTGATGGTGGCGGTCGAGTGCGCGGCGGTGGCGCGCGCCAGCGGCCGGAATTCAGCCGCGCCATAGGTGTCGATGCCGGCATTGACGACGTAGTGCTGGCGCCCGGACGACAGTTCGAAGGCGAGGCAGCTGGCGTGTGCGGCGTTGGAGACATCGACCGGCGGCGGCAGGCCGGTGTCGGCGATGACCGTCACGCCGCCGATCGACAGGCGCTCATAGCCGGAATGCGGCGCATGCAGCAGTGGCGCGCCGGCGGTGTCGTCGTGGCGCAGGATGGTGGCGATGCGGTCGTGGATGGTGGCGCCCATGCCGTTGAAGCGGGCGAGGCTGCCGTCCTGATGGCGAAAGAAGCGCAGCGCCGGCAGCATGCGGTCGATGGCGCCGATCAGCGCCTGCGGCGGCGTTTCCGCCTGATTGGCATAGGTTTGCCGCAGCGGCAGAAGGTCGGCGAGGATTTCCAGGACGACCATTGGGTTGCGCGAAATATGGCCGCCGTCGGCCAGGATCTGGCGGTCGAGTTCCGCGGCAAGGTTGCGGGTCGCGCCGCGCAGCGCCGATGCCGGTGCCGGCAGCGACAAAGCCGCGAAAGCGAGCGCGATGCGGGCACGCAGCCTGTCCTTGCCGTCCGGCATCTCGCGCGCCATCGATCTGAGGTAGCGGATCTGGACGGCGAGCGATTTCAGGAAGGCGCGGTAAAAGGGGAACTCGGCCCCCTGCAGCACGACCGAGGAGTGCTGTAGCCAGGCGATGATGCGCTTGGCGGCGGTGCCGGGCTCCCAGGCGACGCCGGAAATATGGCTGCCATGAATGACGATCCAGTCGGAAACCAGGGCGCGGGCATTGGCGGCGGCAAGCTCGGTCCCGGCGGCGCGCATGTGGCGCAGCCAGCGAAACCCGTGCAGCGTTTTCTGCCAGCCATGATTGGGCACGTTGATCTGGAAAGGCGACTTGCCGCCGGTCTCGACCAGATGCCCCGACAGGGGATAGCGCCCGTAGTAGATCTCGAGTGCGATCTGTGGGTCAGCGAGGCGCAGGTCCGGCGGTGCGATCAGCACACGTTCCGGCGTGCGGCCGAAATAGCGCCAGCGGTAGACCGGCCCGGCACGCAGGCGCCGGCGCGTTTTGCGCCAGAACTCCTTCGCGACAAGCGTCCACAGACGCGTCGTGCTGCTGGCAGCAAGTGCCAAAACCCCTCCTGATAGTCCAATACCCCGACGTCGAGTTTACATGATTGCAAGACTCGTGCGAAGGCGAATTCCATGGCACTATGCCGGTTCACTCGGTTTTGACCCCAATCATCGCCAAAAAAGCCGGTAACTCCGGGCAGTTAAATCCTTAGTCGGCTCGGCGGATGCGAGCCGCGAAGAAGCCGTCGAGACCGGAGATCCCGGGCGAACCAAGGTCGAGGTCGGCGGGCGTGGTGCGCAGCGTGCCGTGCGGCGTCAGGAATGGATCGATGCCGGCGATTTCGCCTTGCTGCACCGGATCGTTGGCTATTCCAGCCGTGCCGGCCAGAAAGGCGCGATAGAGGTCCTCGCCTTCGAGCGGGTCGATCGAACAGTTCGAAAAGACTATCCTGCCGCCGGGTTTCACCAGCGTGACGGCGCGGGCGAGCAGCCTGCGTTGCAGGTCCGCGAGTTTTTCCAGATCGGCGGCCGTCTTGGTCCATGGCACGTCGGGATGCCGCCGCACCGTACCGGTCGACGAGCAGGGCGCGTCGAGGAGAACGGCGTCGAACAATTCCTTCGGCTCGTATTTGAGCAGGTCGGCCTGGACGATCTCGGCGGACAGACCGAGACGGTCGAGGTTTTGCGTTAGCCGCACCAGCCGGTTCTTCGAGGTATCGACGGCGGTAACCTTGGCGCCGGCAAGAATGAGCTGTGCGGTCTTGCCGCCGGGGGCCGCGCAGAGATCGGCAACATGAAGCCCGCTGACATCGCCGAACAATCGGGCCGGCAGACTGGCCGCGGCGTCCTGGACCCACCAGGCCCCGTCGGCGAAACCGGGCAGTTCGGTGACGGGCCCGGCAAGCCTTTCCACCCGGACCGTGCCGGTCGGCAGGACGATGCCGCCGAGCTTTTCGGCCCAAAGCTCGGGATCCGCCTTGACCGAAAAGTCGACCGGCGCCTCCACGCGGTGAGCTGCCAGGATCTGTCGGGCCTTGTCATTGCCGTAAGTTGCCTTCAGCCGGTCGGAAAACCATTTGGGCGCTTCGTCGGTAGCGGCAAGAGCGGCAGGAAGTTCCGTTTCCTTGGCACGCGCCAGCGTGCGCAGCACACCGTTGACCAAGCCGGAGAATCGCACCGTGCGCGGATCGGACTTGGCATGAGTCACGGCCAGGTCGACTGCGGCGCTGTCGGGAATGTCGAGGAACAGGATCTGTGCAGCCGCCACATGCAATATGTGCGACAGCGCGGTCGCGTTGGGCGGCAGCGGCTTCTCCAGGCGCCGCGCCAGCAGCCCAGATATGGTCATGCGATAGCGCAGTGCTGTAACCAGAATGGCGCGCACGAGGCCGCGGTCGCGTAGGTCTAGCGCCTTGTATTGCGGATGGCCGTTCTCGTGGTCGGTCAACCCGTCCAGAGGTGTCCTTGCATCGATGACGGCGGCAAGCAGTCGTGCGGCGGCTTTGCGGGCGGCAAGGCCGGCAACGAAGTCGCCGCCGTCTCTGTGTTCCTGGTCACCTGAAACCGTGCGTCGAGGCCCTCGGTCCGCCACGCTCACGACCACCGGCCCTTGGGCCCGGTCGGGTTGCGACCCCATGGGTTGGATTTCGGCTTGGCGGGTTCCGCCGGCTGTTCGGGCTGCGCGGCTTGTCCCCATGGGCCCGATGGCCGCTGTTCGTCTGCTCGCGGCGTCTGGGCCCGGCGCGGAACTTGAGTGCCGCCGCCTTGCATCTGCTGCGCCATCGCCTGGAGCGCAGAGATGCGGTTTTCTGTGTTCGGGTGGGTGGAAAACAGACTGTCCATATGCTCGCCGGAAAGAGGATTGATGATGAAGAGATGCGCGGTCGCCGGATTGCGCTCGGCATCGGGGTTGCGGATGCGTTCGGCGCCGCGGGCGATCTTGTCAAGGGCCGATGCCAGCCAGAGGGGGTGTCCACAGATTTCGGCACCACGCCGGTCGGCCTCGTATTCGCGGGTCCGGCTGACCGCCATCTGCACGATCATCGCGGCAAAGGGTGCCACGATCATCGCCGCCAGCACGCCGACAAAGCCGAACGGGTTGTTGTTGTCGCGATTGCCGCCAAAAAAGAAGGCGAAATTGCCGAGCATCGAGATGGCGCCGGCGAAGGTGGCGACGATCGTCATGGTCAGCGTGTCGCGGTGCTGTACGTGGGCGAGTTCGTGCGCCATGACAGCCGCGACCTCTTCATGCGTCAAAGCCTGCAACAGACCTGTGGACGCAGCGACCGCCGCGTTCTGCGGATTGCGGCCGGTGGCGAAGGCGTTCGGCTGCGGATTGTCGATCAGGTAGGTCTTCGGCATCGGCAGGCCGGCCTGTTTGGCCAGCGACTGGACGATGGCGTAATATTCGGGGGCGGTCCTTTCGTCGACCTCGACGGCGCGGTTCATCGACAGCACCATCTTGTCGGCGTTCCAGTAGCTGAACAGATTGGTGCCGGCGGCGATCAGCAGCGCGATCATCATGCCGCCGGTTCCGCCGATCAAAAAGCCGACGCCCATGAACAGTGCCGTCATCGCCGCAAGAAGCATGGCGGTGCGAAGTGTGTTCATCGTCTGCTCCTGTCCAGATGGGAGCGAAAAAGGGTCGATCGTTGTAGGTTCATCACTATATGATGGGAAACGCCTGGTCCTGTTTCAATCCACTGGAAATATCGCATGAACGACGAGCCCAGCAAAACCGATGTCGACCCCGGCGATGACGTCGCGCCAAAGGCACTGACGCCGGAAGCCAGACGTGCGCTCGCGGAAGCCGAAGCAAGACGTATAGAATATCTGGAGAAGGAAGCAGCGGCGCCGAAGGAAATCGGCGGCCGCGGCGGCAAGGAGCCCGGTCGTTATGGCGATTGGGAGGTAAAGGGCCTGACCAGCGACTTCTAAGGGTATGTTGATATTCAGGTGATGCCGGTCTGCAAACGGCGGTTCCCTGCGCTTCCGGTGCTCACGTACTTTAAGTACGCTCCGCTCCGGTTCTCGGAAACCACCGCTTTCGACTCGGCCTGACCTGAATCTCAACACACCCTAAGCGGCGCTGCGCTGCGGCTCGAGCGCGATCCAGCCATCTTCGTCCAAGGTGATGCCGATCATGTCGTAGCCGGCGATTGCGGCATGCTGCGTTTGCAACGGATGCTGGTGCGTGGCATTGATGACCATGACCGCGGCTCCTGCTGCCTCGGCGGCGGCGATGCCAGCCGGAGCATCCTCGAACACAAGGCAGTCGCGCGCGTCGAAGCCGAGCCGCTCCGCGCCAAGCCGGAAGCAATCGGGCGCTGGCTTGCCGCGGGAAACATCTTCCGCCGCGACGATGACGGCCGGGACAGGGACAGCCTTCATGCGCAACAGCGCCAACTCGCGTGGCGCGGAAGTCACGATCGCCCAGCGCTCGGGCGGCAGCGCGTCGAGAAACGCCACGGCGCCGGGGATCTGGAGAATGCCATCCAGATCAGCCGCCTCGGCCTTCAGCAGCAGATCAGCCTCGTGCGCCGGGTCGACGCCTGGGAGTGCCAGGCCGGTGATGGTCTCGATCGCGCGCACGCGATGGATCGTCGGCAGGAAGGCGGCGACGTCCAGACCCTGGCGGCGTGCCCAATCGCTCCACACTCGCTCCGCAGAGGCGATGGAATTGATGAGCGTGCCATCCATATCGAAGAGGAAGGCCGCGAATTTTCTGCCTGCGAACATGGTATTCCTTGAGTCACCGGAGTGCTTGTGGCGGTCGCCGAACCTAACGTCGCAGCATCCTTATGGGAAGGCGCGAGGGTCACCTTTTCGATGGTCCCTCCGCAAAGTTGGAATAGCTAACTCCTCCAGGTCGGCTCAACATTGCGCAACCGGGACCTTGCTACGCCGGACTCCTCCCCTAATTGCCTCCCTGGGCGCATTACTCGCGAGTTTGCCTTTTGGGGGCAGCGGCGGTTGTGCCGTCCTGACTGCATGCCTCGGAACGGTCAGACCGACACACCTATGGAGGTCGTCTTGCGTCAATACCGTGGATACAGCTGGGCATTTCTCGCAGTCGTTTGCTCCATCGCGATAGCTGGCGCAGGCGCTGCAGCCGGCGACCAGAACGGCCGAGGGCAAGGCGCTGGCGGCCATCATGCTGACAATGGTGGAGGCACTGATGGCGGAAGCCATGGCGCTGGCAGCCATCGCAGCGAAGGCCGCAACGGCGGCCCGCAGAAAGGGCTTGGCGGCGACCCCAGCCCCAGCGGCAGTTCACCGCCGGACGACGGCGAGACCGGTACCACTACAACGACCGTAGGAGCGCCAACTACGGCCAGTATCGTCCCGTCCGCAGACCGCGGACAGCCGCTCGGCCTCCCGCCCACCCTGCAGCCTTCCAGCGACAGCAACAATTCATCAACGGTCAGTCCAATCGTAGCGCGGCCGGGCGTCCCGAATAAAGTCGTTCGCGCCTGCCATGATGCAATCGAGTCGGCCGCCGCTCCGTTCGGTGCGACCAGCGTGCGCGTCAGCAGCGCAGGTTTCATACATCGCCTGAGCCCAGATACGATCTCGGCTCCCATTGAGGTCAGCATCGACTATGTACGGCAAAGCAACGTAGAGACGCGGCGGGCGCCGATCAAATGCGAATTGAATGCGACAGGCAGCGTGATCGGACTGACATAGCGCATCGCACAGAACTCCTCGCCGACGGGAGCAGGACGAATTCGAAAGAGATGATTCATCCTGGCCTACGGCGTAGCTATGACCTTCGGGGCCTCAAAGAGGGATCGCGCAGTCGTTTTGGAAATCACTCCAACGTCGCTTGTCTCGGCCTGAGCGAATAGGGAAGTGTGATGGAACGCACGCTGGTCATCCGCGATGGATTGCGAACCTTGCTGCGTGCAGTCTTCTGGCTGACAGCCTTCACTTGGCCGGTCGCGGCTGCTGCGCGGGCAGAACGCGTCCTCAGCGGCGGCTCGATCTGCGCGCTGGGACGCTCAGTCCTGAGCCTGTCATTGTCGGCGCGTGCGGCGGCCAAGTCGCGGGCAAGAGTAGCAGCGGCTTCACGTTGCTTGTCCAGAGCCGTCTTCAAGTCGGCGACCCCTGCCACGAGTGCTCGGGCGGCGTCGCGCTCGCGGCGAACTCTGTCGAGATCCTCATGGATCGAAACTGCTGTAGCGCGTTCTCGTGCCAGAGCCCGCGCCGTCTCGGCTGCAATCTGTTCGGCACGCTCTCTCGCTGTGACTGCACCGGTCCGATCCTGCTCAGCCGCGTCCGCGCGCTCCACGAGCGCGGCATTGGACAGTTTGACTTTGGCGAGATCGGCACGAAGGTCCGCAGACTTCCGGCGCTCCTCATCGAGCATTCCGCTCGCTTGCGCCTGCGAAACCTTGGCCTTGGCACGATCCTTGGCGGTCCCGATCTCGAGCTGTTCAATTTGCGCCCGCGCTCGCGATAAATCGCGCGCCAGCCGCTCCGATCGCTGACGCTCCAGATGAGCAGCGGGCATCTCCACAAAAACATAGTTGGCGGTCTCGCGCAGCAGCGTACGGGCATCTCCCGCAATGCGTCGAAATGCGTCAAGGGTTCGAGCTGCCGCGAGTTCGTTGCGCAATCGCTCCTCGCGTGCGTTGTCGGCGGCTGCCATGGTTGCCCTCAGCGCGTCGATCTGCTTGCTCGACTCGAGGAGCGCTTTCTGCAGAGCGGCGCTCCTGGCGCGCTCGCCTTCCGCCACCCGCCGCTCCTGGTCGGCCAATTCCTTCGCAGCGGCTGCCTGAGCACGAGCTGCCCCGACTTGCGCCCGAGCAGCCTTAAGGTCCGGATTAAGCAATTCGACACTCGTGCGCCCGTCTCCCTGCGCTGGTCCATGCATGCCTAGAGCAGCACTCGCCGGAAGCTCGAAGGATCGCGAAGGTTCCGGATTGGCGTGGCCTTGCGCCGGCGAAATGGCGGGGGCTCTTTCGATCCAGTTTTGTCTCGTCATCGCATAGCCAAGCGGCACGGCCAGACAGATTGCGGCGCCCAAACGGAGTACAAGACCGATCGGCCTGAGAACGCGAGAGGGTGAAGCCGTCGCGATGGCCGGGTCGGGATCCAGGCTGGATCGTCCCGTTTGAGCTGTGGTCTTCAAACCGCGATGCGCCGGATTGACCGGCTGAGCAGCCTTGCGACGCAATTGGTCCCATACTGACCCTGACCCACTGATTCGCTTCCCGCGTTCCGCGAAGGCTAATTGTGTCGGCGCACGGCTCAGAATCCACAACACCGGTTCGCTTAGAGCGGCAAAATTGACCGCCGCCTGCCTATAAACATAATCAGCGATTTCTCTGATGGATGTCGCAAGTCGGCCGGATTGCGGGGTTGTGGAAGCAAAAGCACTGGTCCGGGCCACTGACGAGCGCGCCCAAGCTTCGGAACTTGCGTCGAAATGTTCGACCCGCACCCCGAACTGCTGGTAATTGGCATTCGAAGGCCGAACATTCGGGTGTGCCGTGTCTGAGAGATCTGAAAGCTGAGAAGAAGGTACACGCTCGGTCGCAGGGTCGACCGGGCATTGCCAGTCCCAAGGAGCCTGCCCGGGAGGATAGGATATGCCTTCGCTCAGGTCGGCATCTGGTTTTAGGCGACGTCGCCTTTGCACTCCGATGACGATGCGCCGGAGCACAAGATAGATGCCCACTGACGCAAGTAATGCTATCGCGCCCAGTACGGCAATCTCTGCGTCGTCTGCGTAAATCTCAGCAAGATAATTTGGCATTGGCGTGCCCGTGCGGTCTTGCGTGTATTCTTAAGCTCGTGAAGCTATGTTTTGGCCCTCACCTTGGCGCTGGCCAAGCCTTGGATCGCTCGCGAACTTGTCACTTGCCTCGAGGTCCCTCCAGCATTTCAACGTCCCGAGAAATCTTGCGTACCGTTCCATCATTTCCGGCTGTGGACGGTCCATCCTGAGCTTTAAGCTAGGTCACAGAACTCCACGGTCAACCGTCACCATATTCATAACAGCGGCCCGACCCAGATTCATAACAGCGGCACCCAGCCGCGCCATCACCGGCACTTTGTTCTTCGTGCCGTCGGCGACATTCCTCGAAATATTGCGACGCGGTCACCTCGACCGCTGGCGCGGTCCCGTCGGGCGGACCTCATTCCGACGTTGGTCAGTAGGTCTAAGTCTTGGTCAGTAAGTTCGCCACCGATAGCCTACGAGGGAAATGGCTGGGCGAACCATTCGCAAGCTGGCTGTTTTGTTGAAAAGGCGACGTCCCAATGGGAACCACAGCGCGTTCTGTCGCGTTCCAACAAACTGCTTTCCGCGATAATCGAAGGGGGACTGCGATGCTGATCCGGCTCGGCTACGAAATCGCCATCGAATGTACTGCGCCCACCCCGGTGATTTCGCTGCTCGAGATCCACAAGGACAGGCAGGCCGACATCAAGCGGCAGACGCGGCTGCTGACATCGCCTGCCGTGTCGACCAGGCTCTACCACGATCCGTACGGCAATGGCTGCCGCCGCTTCACCGCGCCCGCTGGCGGCTTTCGCATCCTCTACGACGCGGTCATCGAGGACAGCGGCGAGACGGACGAGGTCAACACAGTGGCCAGGGAAGTGCCGGTGGCGGACCTGCCGGACGAGGTGCTCGGCTATCTCCTGGGCAGCCGCTATTGCGAGACGGATCATCTAAGTGATCTGGCTTGGCAGCTCTTCGGCGAAATCCCGCCTGGTTGGGCGCGCGTGCAAGCCATCGTCGATTATGTCCACAACCGGTTGTCGTTCGGCTACGGCTATGCGCGCTCGACCCGCACCGCGGCCCAGGCGCATGAGGAGCGCGTCGGCGTCTGCCGCGACTACGCTCATCTGGCGATCACGCTGTGCCGCTGCATGAACATTCCGGCGCGCTATGTGAACGGCTATCTCGGCGACATCGGCGTGCCGATCGATCCGGCGCCGATGGATTTCTCGGCATGGCTGGAAGTGTTCCTCGACGGCAAGTGGTACACATTCGATCCCCGCCACAACATGCCGAGGATCGGCCGCGTCGTCATCGCGCGCGGCCGCGACGCCACCGACGTGCCGCTGCTGCATAGCTTCGGCCCGCACCGGCTCAGCCTGTTCAAGGTGTGGACCTACGAACAGGAAGGCAATCTGTTCAACCCGCCCTATCGCGGCATCGACAGGACCGTCAGCGCGCAGATGCTGGCTTAGTAGCCGCGAGGGTCGGACCCGACCATTTCGCGTGCTGCGGCGGTTTCGGAACAGCTGGTCCGCTTCGGCACAGAGGCCCTGTGCCGCAACAGGACGTCGTCTGGCATTGCGCGATCCCTGTAGCTGATCATGGTAAGCGGCTCGTAAACATCGCTGCCGCCCGCGGATTTCTGTTTACCGGTCGTTCACCTTGGCGCAGCTTAACGCCAAACAAAAACAAAGAGTTGGCGGTTGGAGCCTCACCTTATGAGGCGTAGCGGCGCCATCCGGCTGCAATCCTGCGTTGCCCTGTCCACGGCGACGAGGCCGAGGCAAGCGGGGGCTGTAGGATGCGGAATTACGGGGGTCTTGTTCAAGCGGTCGGCGGGTTCGCCAGGGATCGCGGTGGAAATTTCGCAGTCCTGTTCGGCCTTAGCGCCTCGGTCTTGGCGCTGGCTGCGGGCTTTTCGGTCAACATCTCGCAGCTCTACAATGCCAAATCGAGCCTCCAAGGCGTGATCGACGCCGCGGTGACATCGACGGCACGCGACCTGACCACTGGGGTCATCAAGGAAGCCGATGCCAACAATTCGGTGAAGGCTTTTCTCGACGCCAACGATACCGCCGGAATTCTACAAGCTGGCCAGGTCGTCCTTGACCGGCTGATCGTCGACAAGACCGCCAAGACGGTCCAAGTGGATGCCCATGTCGATGTTGCCTTGTTCTTCCCGATTTTCGGCATGAGCGATACGAGACGCGTCGCCGCTTCCACGACGGCGCTCTATTCGGACAAGACCATCGAAGTGGCGATGATGCTCGACATAACAGGATCGATGGCGAAGCGGGGCAACGTCGACAAGATCGGCGATCTGAAAGCAGCTGCGAAAAACGCCGTCCAGACCATGCTCCGGAACCAGGATCCGAAGAACCCCCGCGTTCGCGTCGCGATTGTGCCGTACGCATCTGGCGTGAATGCCGGCAAGCTGGCTGAAAACGTCTATGCCGAGAAGCAAGGGAGTTCCGAGCTACCACCGGTCGCCGGCGGTTCGCTTCTCGTCGCCAAGACGGGCAAAAACTTGCTGCCGTCCTTCAGCGACTACATCTCCATTGTTGGCGCGGCGATGCCGCACCCGGATAATTGCGCCACGGAGCGCAAGGACAAAAATGGCGATGCGGATTTGAGCGCCGACGGCCCGGACACGGTTCGGGCGGACGGGAACGGCAAGAAATATTACGCCCTGGTCAACCGGGATGATCATCTCGGTGGCGGGGGAATGAACAGGTGCCCTGATGCGAAAGTGATCCCGCTGACCGCCGAGTCCAGCGCATTGCTGGATTCGATCGACGACTTCCGGGCCGATGGTTACACGGCGGGCGCGATCGCCATCCAGTGGACCTATTATATGCTGTCGCCGCAATGGCGCACTGCGATCAACAATGCCGGTCTTGGCAAAGGCGCCTCGGATGCCGATCCGAAGAAGATCGCCAAGGTCGCGATCCTGATGACCGATGGCCAGTTCAACACCGCCTTCGCTGGCGTCGGGGGCAGCTACAATAGTCAGGGCAACCTTGCGCGCGGCAACGCCGAAACGTTGTGCGGTAACATGAAAAATGACGGCATCGAGATTTTCACCATCGGCTTCGATCTGAACGACAAGGACATGTCGGCAACCGAGCGGGATCAGGCGAAGGCGGTGCTGAAGGGCTGTTCATCGAAGGACACCTCAACCGCCAAGAGACATTTCTTCGACGTGTCCACCGGAGTGGAATTGGACGCCGCCTTTCAGGAAATCATCCGCAACACCGAAAAGGTCGCGTTGACTCAGTAGTCCGCAAACGGAAAAGGCCGCCTCTTCTTTCGAAGCCGGCGGCCTTCCGTGTTTCCGTCCGTGGCGCGGCCCAAGGCGGTGACCTATCAGATCACCCGCCGCGCATTTCGCGCCTTAACGGGAAGACTGCTTCCCGAAAGTGCAATCCGCTGAGGCCACGTTCTGGAAAACGAAATCACTCGACATCGGATCACCTCCTTTCGATTTGTTGAACACACCGAGATGATGGGGTCTCATTTGGGAAATGGCAAGGCGTCGTGTTGAAAAAGGCGCCAGCGGGTTTTCCGCGGGATTGCGACCGACCGGTCTGACGGGCAAACTCAACCTGACCAAGCTAGAAGCGAGGGAGGATTGTCATGGAGGCAGCCGACAAGGCAGCTCGGATCGTTCGAACGATCATCGAGACGCTGAAGCCAGGCTTCGCGGTCAGATTGTGGACCGGCGAACGGATCGGCCCGGTCACCGGCCCCGTGCTCACCATCAACGACCAGGACATCGTCTGGCAGATGGTCCGCCACCCCACCTTCTCGACGCTGATCGAAATGTGGATATCCAAGACCGTCGACATCGAAGAGGGATCGCTGTTCGATTTCTACGCCTTGCCCTCGCAAGGCAAACTCAGGACGAAGTTGAAGACATTGCCGAAGCTGGCGATCCTGCGGGACCTGCCGGCAGTGCTGTTTTCAAGGAAACAGATGACGGCGCGGACCGATCTTTCAGGACGCAATCCCTTCGTCAGCGGTTCAAGCCAGGAAGCGATCCAGCATCACTATGACATTTCGAACGCTTTCTATCGGCTCTTCCTCGACGAGCGCATGGTCTACAGCTGCGGCTACTTCAAGGATTTCGCCAACAGCATCGATCAAGCGCAGATCGACAAGCTCGACCACATCTGTCGCAAGCTCCGGCTGAAGCCTGGAGAAAGACTGCTCGACATCGGCTGTGGCTGGGGAGCGATGCTCATCCATGCCGCGAAGAACTATGGCGTCATCGGCCATGGTGTCTCGCTGTCGGAGGCGCAGACCAGTCTTGCCCGTGAGCGCATCCGCGCCGAGGGGCTGGAGGACCGCATCACCATCGAGATAAAATCCTATACGGAACTCTCCGGCTCGTTCGACAAGATATCGTCAATCGGCATGTTCGAGCATCTCGGCCTTGCCAACCATGCCGCTTATTTCTCGACCGTTCATCGCCTGCTCAATCCGGGCGGCATCTACCTGCATCACGCCATCACCAGGCGCAGCAAGGGCGACATGAAAAAGACCTTGCGCAAGGGGCCGGAATACAAGGCGCTGATTAAATACATCTTCCCCGGCGGGGAACTCGACACCATCGGCATGACGCTCGGCAATCTCGAAGCGCACGGTTTTCTCATCTACGATGTCGAGAACCTGCGCGAGCACTATGCCCGCACCTGCAGGTTGTGGGCCGAGCGATTGCGTGCACGTTTCGCGGAGGCAATCGCCGAGGTGGGCGAGCCGAAGGCACGCCTGTGGCTGCTCTACCTGACCGGCTGTTCGATCACCTTCGAGCGCGCCTCGGCGCAGATTTTCCAGACCGTCGCCACCAAGCGCGCGCGTGGCCCAAGCGGGCTGCCGCCGACGCGGGCGGATCTGTACCGGTAGCTTACAGGACACGCATCGTGTCGCCGACCTTGATGCCGGCCGGCCGATCGACGTGCAATAAACGCCGAGATTATGCGCGTTGTGGCGAACCAGAATGCCAGTGCAGTCCTGGTTTTTGTCAGGCCTTCTTGTTCTGCCGATTGGCGATCAGATCGTCGACGACGGCTGGGTCGGCCAGCGTCGAGGTGTCGCCGAGTGCCGAAAAATCATCCTCGGCGATCTTGCGCAGGATGCGGCGCATGATCTTGCCCGAGCGCGTCTTGGGCAGGCCGGGCGCGAACTGGATCTTGTCGGGCGAAGCGATGGCACCGATCTCCTTGCGGACATGAGCGATGAGCTCCTTGCGCAATTCCTCGCTCGGCTGCTCGCCGGCCATCAGCGTGACGTAGCAGTAAATGCCCTGGCCCTTGATGTCGTGCGGATAGCCTACGACGGCGGCTTCCGAAACCTTGTCGTGACTGACGAGCGCCGATTCGACTTCTGCCGTGCCCATGCGATGGCCGGAGACGTTGATGACGTCGTCGACGCGGCCGGTGATCCAATAATAGCCGTCGGCGTCGCGGCGGCAGCCGTCGCCGGTGAAGTACTTGCCCTTATAGGTCGAGAAATAGGTCTGGATGAAGCGATCGTGATCGCCATAGACGGTGCGCATCTGGCCGGGCCAGGAATCGGTGATGCACAGATTGCCGTCTGCGGCACCCTCCAGCACCTTGCCTTCGCCGTCGAGCAGTTGCGGCTTGACGCCGAAGAACGGCCGCGTCGCCGAACCTGCCTTGAGATCGGTGGCGCCAGGCAGCGGCGTGATCAGGATGCCGCCGGTCTCGGTCTGCCACCAGGTGTCGACGATCGGCACCTTGCCGTTGCCGACGACGTTGAAATACCACTCCCAGGCTTCCGGGTTGATCGGCTCGCCGACCGAACCCAGCACACGCAGCGATTTGCGCGACGTCTTGGTGACATGCGCATCGCCGGCGCCCATCAGCGCGCGCAGCGCCGTCGGCGCGGTGTAGAAGATGTTGACCTTGTGCTTGTCGATGACGTCCCAGAAGCGCGACTGCGACGGATAGTTCGGCACGCCTTCGAACATCAGCGTGGTGGCGCCGTTGGCGAGCGGGCCGTAGACGATGTAGCTGTGTCCGGTCACCCAGCCGACGTCGGCGGTGCACCAGTAGATATCGCCGTCATGGTAGTCGAAGACATATTGGTGCGTCATCGAGACGTAGACGAGGTAGCCGGCGGTGGTATGCAGCACGCCCTTCGGCTTGCCGGTCGAGCCCGAGGTATAGAGGATGAACAGCGGATCCTCGGCCTTCATCTTCTCCGGCTTGCACTCAGGCCTGACCGTCGCGACCTCGTCATGGTACCAGACGTCGCGTCCGGCCACCCAGCCGGTCTTGCCGCCGGTGCGGCGCACGACCACCACCTTTTCGACTTTCGTTCCGGCCTTCGCGGCGATGTCGATCGCCTTGTCGGCGTTGTCCTTCAACGGGATCGGCTTGCCGCCACGCAGGCCCTCATCGGCGGTGATGACGAAGGTCGACTTGCAATCGTCGATGCGACCGGCCAGCGCGTCCGGCGAAAAGCCGCCGAAGACGATCGAGTGGATCGCGCCTAGCCGAGTGCAGGCCAGCATCGCATAGGCGGCTTCCGGGATCATCGGCATGTAGATGGTGACGCGGTCGCCCTTCTTGACGCCGTGCTTCCTCATCACATTGGCAAGCCGGCAGACATGCTCGTAGAGCTCGTTGTAGGTGATCTTCTTGTCGTCGTAGGGATTGTCGCCTTCCCAGATGATGGCGGTCTGGTTGCCCCGCTTCTTCAGGTGCCGGTCGATGCAGTTGACCGAGACGTTGGTCAGCCCGTCCTCGAACCATTTTATCGAGACCTTGCCATCAAAGGAGGTGTTCTTGACCTTGCTGTAAGGCTTGAACCAGTCGATGCGCTTGCCGTGCTTGCCCCAGAACTTGTCCGGGTTCTTGACGCTGTCGGCATACCATTTCAGGTAGGTGTCATTGTCGATCAGCGCGTTTTTCTTCCACGCCGGCTGGACGCGATGGACATGAACCTCGGACATTCCGGACTTCCCTCCCAAACCGATCCGCCGGCTTGAAACGCCGGCGGGATCGCAGCAAAGCTGCCGCGAATTCGGCGGCATTATTACCAGTTCGTCCGTCATCGCAATATTAGACGTTGGATTCGCGCGGCGGGATGCCGCAGGGGGCCTATCCAAGGCTGTCAGCACTCAGATCAGCTCGCTGCTAACTGCATGTTTTCGCGCGGAAAACCCGTTCTCGATCAGGAAAAATCAATAGACAGTTAAGCAACGGCGCGCACACTCTGACCTTGGGAGGAAAGGAGACTCAACCAGAGACCGCCCAAGAGGACTGCCATGCGCGACCATTCCGAAATGGACCTGATGTTCAAAGGCTATGGCCTGACCACGGCCAAGATTCTCTATCATTTCCCCGATCATCCGCATCTATTGCAGAGCTTCATCTGGCAGGACTACGATCTGGCGCCGACGTTTCCGGTGCTGATCAAGTTCATCGAATTCTGGAAGGCCAAGCTCGACGGGCCGCTGCATTCGATCAGCTACACACACCAGAAGCTGATCGCGCCGAATGAATGGCGCAAGGTGGATGGCGAGTTCGTCTTGCACTGAACGGCGGCAGGGCCGCCGTTCAGGGGTCGCCAACTCACACCGCCGGCGGGTTCAGCCGGGCGAAGCCTTCCTGGCGGCGATAGGGGAAATACGGATAGGGCGCGGTGACTTCGCTCGCCGCGTCAAGCTTTTTCATCTGCTCCGGCGTCAAATTCCAGCCGACAGCGCCAAGGTTCTGGCGCAGCTGTTCCTCGTTGCGGGCGCCGATGATGACCGACGATACGGTCGGGCGCTGCAGCAGCCAGTTGATGGCGATCTGCGGCACGGTCTTGCCGGTTTCCCCGGCCACCGCGTCCAGCGCATCCATGACCCGGTAGAGATGCTCGTCCTCGACCGGTGGCCCGAAGCTTGCCGTGTCGTGCAGCCGGCTCTTTTCCGGCAAAGCCTGGCCACGGCGGATCTTGCCGGTCAGGCGGCCCCAGCCGAGCGGGCTCCACACCAGCGCGCCGACGCCCTGGTCGAGGCCAAGCGGCATCAGCTCCCATTCATAGTCGCGGCCGACCAGCGAGTAGTAGACCTGATGCGCGACATAGCGCGGGTAGCCGTGCTTGTCGGCTTCCCCCAGCGACTTCATCACTTGCCAGCCGGAAAAATTGGAGACGCCGACATAGCGCAACTTGCCGGCGCGTACGAGTTCGTCCAGCGTCGACAGAACCTCCTCGACAGGCGTGCCGGCATCGAAGGCATGTAGCTGCAAAAGGTCGATGTAGTCGGTGCCGAGACGTCTCAACGCGGCGTCTACCGACTTGATCAGCCGCGAACGCGACGAGCCATAATCGGCGGGGCCGTCGCCCATCGGCAGCGAAGTCTTGGTCGAGATCAGCACGGCGTCGCGGCGGCCTTTTATGGCTTCGCCAAGCACCTGTTCCGAGGCACCATTCGAGTAGACGTCGGCGGTGTCGAACAAATTGACGCCGGCTTCAAGGCAGATGTCGATCAGCCGCCGCGCTTCCCTGGCGTCGCTGTTGCCCCAGGCGCCGAACAGTGGGCCGGAACCGCCAAAGGTTCCCGCGCCAAACGAGAGTGCGGGCACTCTCAGGCCTGATGCACCGAGACGTCGATAGTCCATTTTCTTGCTCCTGGTGGTGTGGAAGAAGGGTGTCGAAAGCGATCCGGTTCAGATATTCACGACCGGACGGAGGCAGGCGCGCCGAGCGTGACGTGGCGATCGAGACGCAACGCCAGTCCCGCCACGGCGAGTGCCGTGAGCGGCAGGAGGGCGGCGACCCAGGTGAGCGCACCAAGGCCGAGGTCATGGGTAATCACCACGCCACCGAGCCAGGCACCTGCGGCGTTGCCGAGGTTGAAGGCGGCAATATTGAAGGACGAGGCGAGGCTCTGGCCCGCACCTTGCGCCTTGTCCAGCACCCACATCTGCAGCGGTGCCACGGTGGCGAAGGCGGCAACGCCAAGCAGGCCGACATAGATCACGGCCATCACCTGGCTGTGGATGGCGAAGGTCATGGTGGCGAGCACCACTGCCAGCACCACCAGACTGCCGAGCACGGCCGGCACCAGCCAGCGGTCGGCGACCTTGCCGCCCACGAGATTGCCGGCGATGAGACCGCCGCCGAAGACGAGTAGGATCGGCGATACCGCCGCTTCCTTGAAGCCGCTTATCTCGGTCAGCAGCGGGGCGATGTACGTGAAGACCATGAAGACACCGGCATAGCCGAGCACGGTGGTGGCGAGGCCGAGCAGGACGGGCGTGCGGCGCAGCACAGCCAGATCGGCGCGGAGCTCGCTCTTTTCGGGCGCTATCCGGCTGCGTGGCACCAGAGCCAGGATAACGGCGAAAGCCGCCAGACCGACTAGGGTCACCACCCAGAAAGTCGCGCGCCAGCCAAAGGTCTGGCCGAGCCAGGTGCCGAAGGGCACGCCGAGGATGTTGGCGATGGTCAGGCCGGTGAACATCAGCGCGATCGCCGAGGCCTTCCTGTTGGGTGCGACCAGTCCGGTGGCGACAACAGAGCCGACGCCGAAGAAGGTGCCATGGGCAAAGGCGGTGATGATGCGGGCGCCCATCAAAGTCCAGTAGTCTGGCGCCAGCGCACAGGCTAGATTGCCAAGCGTGAAGATCGCCATCAGCGCCAGAAGCACGGTCTTGCGCGGCCAGTTGCCGGTGGCGATGGTCAGCAACGGCGCGCCGATGACGACGCCAAGCGCATAGCCGGAAATGAGCTGGCCGGCGGCCGAGATCGAGACGCCGAGATCCTTGCTGACATCGAGCAGCAGACCCATGATGACGAATTCGGTGACACCGATGCCGAAGGCACCGGCGGCGAGAGCGTAGAGAGCAAGAGGCATGGCGGTTTCCACTTCGATGGCGAGGAGCGCCGTCCCGCGCCCCGGCCCGAAAGATCGTGTCACCGTGCATTGTGAACCAGACTTGCTCTGGGCATATTTTCTGTGAAATAGATTCACAGATGGCTAGACCCGACATCAATCGCTCCGGCGAGATCGAAGTCTTCGTTCGTGTTGTCGAGGACGGTAGTTTTTCCTCCGCGGCACGCGCATTGCGGATGACGCCGTCGGCGGTCAGCAAGCTGATCGCGCGGCTGGAGGCGCGGCTCGGCGCGCGGCTGGTCAGCCGTTCGACGCGAAAACTGCAACTGACGCCGGAAGGCACCGCGTTCTACGAAAGCGGCCTGCGTATCCTCGCCGACATGGCGGCGGCCGAGCAGGAGGCCGCGGCGGGTGCGGCACCGCGCGGACGGCTGCGCGTCAACACCTACGTTCCCTTCGGAGTGCACCGGCTGATCCCGCTGCTGCCGCGCTTCCTCGAGCGCTATCCCGAGATTTCGGTCGATCTGGTGCTGAGCGACAGCGTCATCGACCTGATGGCGGAACGTGCCGACGTCGCCATTCGTGCCGGGCCGCTCAGCGAATCACGGCTGATGGCGCGAAAGCTTGGGCAAAGCCCGGTGGTGGTCGTCGCGGCGCCCTCATACGTCGAAACGCACGGGACGCTGCTGACACCGACCGATCTCGACAGGCACAACCGCATGGGCTTCGGTTTCGTGCGGCACCTCGACGGTTGGCCTTTTCTCGATGCGGCTGGCAACTCCATCATGGTTCCAATCATCGGCAACACGCTGGTGAGCGATGGCGAGGCAATGCGGCTGATGGCGTTGGCGGGCGCGGGCATCGCCCGGCTGGCCCGCTGGCACGTGGCGGCCGATATCGCTGCCGGCCGGCTGGTGCCGCTGCTCGAGGATTTCAATCCAGGCGATGAGGAGGCCACCCACGCCGTCTATGTCGGCCAAGGCCGGCATCTGCCGGCGCGGGTGCGCGCCTTTCTCGATTTTCTCGGGGAGAGCGTTCGGCTGAGCTGACTGGCACTCGGGAGCCCATGGGCTCCCGAGATGTCGGCATTGGCCGCGTTATGGTTTCGGCGTGAACGGCGCCGGACGCCGGCCGGCAGCCTGACGCTCCAGCATCCAGCCGGGATATTCGGCCGGCAAGGCGCTGACATCATCGAGGCGGACAAGATCGTCGGCGTCGAGCCTCAGCTGCGTCGCCGCAAGATTCTGCTCCAGCTGCTCCATGCGGCTCGCGCCGATGATGACGCTCATCACGAAGGGTTTGGCCAGAACATAGCCCAGCGCGACTGTCGCGACACTCACGTCATGCTTTTTGGCGATCTCGCGCATGACGGCCACAGCCGCCCAGGCGCGGTCCTCGTTGACCGGTGGGAAGTTGAAGGAAGCGCGGCGCCCTTCGCCATTGCCCGGTGCGCCGGGCCCGTATTTACCCGACAGCAGTCCGCCGGCCATCGGCGACCACACCATCAGGCCGAGCTTCTCCTCATTGAGCAGCGGCACGATCTCGCGTTCAAGGTCGCGACCGGCTATCGAGTAATACGACTGGACGGTCTCGAAGCGAGCAAAACCCTTGCGGTCGGCGATGCCGAGCGCCTTGGCGATGCGCCAGGCCTGCCAGTTAGAGACACCGGCATAGCGGACCTTGCCGCTTGCAACGAGATCGTCCAGCGCCCGCAGCGTCTCGTCGATCGGCGCCACGGTGTCGGTGCCGTGCAGCTGATAGAGATCGATATGGTCGAGCTGCAGCCGCTCGAGACTGGCGTCGACCGAATCCATGATGTGGCCGCGTGACGAGCCACGCTGGTTTGGGCCTTCGCCCATGGCGCCGTGCACCTTGGTGGCGATGACAACATTCTGTCTGTTGACGCCGAGATCCCTGAGCGACTGGCCGAGCAGCCGTTCGGACGCGCCGAAGGAGTAGACGTCGGCGGTGTCGAAGAAATTGACCCCGGCGGCGAGCGAGCGGGCAACGATCTCGTTGACGCCCTTCTGGTCGAGGCTGGCGATCAGGCCCCATTGGGCATTTTCGCCGGCGGCACCGAAGGTCATGGTGCCGAGGCAGAGTTCGGAGACGAACATCCCCGTATTTCCAAGCTGGTTATAACGCATGGTGGAGGCTCCAGAGAGTTTGTGACGACACAAAACAAATAGGAACGGTACGTTTCGTTTCTAGTGTTGGCCCAAAGAATTTCTCATCTGGCCAATGCCTGGACGTGCCCGACGGTCAGCTGGCCAGTAGCGCCACGATCGCGAAGGCTGTCATGCCGAAGGCGACGGCGGCAAGCGGCAGCAGAATTTCGAGCAGCGCTCTCTTGGAGGCAACGCGGTTGCCCTGGCCGAGATCGAATTCGCCGGCGATCCAATCCTCGAAGCTGCCGATGCTCGCGGGTGTCCACGGGCGGTGCCGATACCAGACATGCCCGGCGACGGCCGGCAACGCCACCGCCATAACAAGGAAGCCGGTCATGACGACGAGAAGATAATCGGCGTAGCTGCTGCCGCCGAAGCCTGCCCAGGCGGACAATGCGTACCACCCGGCAAGCCCAGCAATCAGACCGTAGATGTCTGGATGCAGCCGGTCGGAGACATGCCGGTTGTGAGGCCGGTCACGGGGTTGATTGGGGGAAAGGTGTTCGTTGTTCATGATGCCCTCCTTCGACATTGCAAAGGAACGGCCATGACGGTCGCTCAGGTCTCCGACGGAGGTAGGGAGGGGGCGCGGCATCGCAATGCGATGCTATGACGCGGCTGCCGCATCCAACCTCCGGGCTTTGTGGCAATGTGGGACGGGTCAGATCACCCAGGGATTGAAGACCGTCACGCCGGTATTATCAAAGTCGGCAACATTGCAGGTCACGAGAATGAGGTCATGGACAAGCGCGGTTGCCGCGATGAGCGTGTCGGCGCTGCCCCGTGTACGACCAGCAGTGATGCGCCCCCAAGCCAACGCGACATCTTCCGTAACGGCAAGAATGCGGTCGGCGTTGTCGCGGCGAAGCTCGCGCAGCCACATATCGAGACGCGTGGCCCTTTCAGCATCGACCTTACGCTGCTTGACGATTCCGCGTTCGATTTCACCAATTGTGATGACGCTGAGATTCAGGGAGTCCGGATCGATCGAAGCCAGCCACGCAGTCGGCTTGGGTAGCCGCCTCTGCACGTCCGAAACGATGTTCGTGTCGAGCAGGTACATCAGAGGTCGACATCCCGAATCATCGTATCCGAGCGACGGTTGACCTCCTCGGCGAAATCATCGTCCCAGACCGGGCCCGTCAAAAGATACTCGGCAAGGCTTTTCTTCTTTCCGGCCAAGCGGTCGTAGTCTTCCGCAGAGAGCACCACTGCGGCGCGCTCGCCGCGCAGGGTCACCGTCTGCGGTCCCTCGCTGCGCGCGCGTTGAACCACCTTGGAAAAATTGTTCTTTGCGTCCTGAAGATGCCAGTTCATGCGAATGCTTCCTAGCTAGCTTGGCTAGATATAGCATTGTTGCGGTGAGGCAGCAAGAAATGCCGCGCTCGAACTGCAACTATCAATGGCTATCGAATGCCGAAGATCGCGGAACCGACCCTGACGCTGGTGGCGCCGAAGGCGACTGCAGTCTCGTAGTCGCCGGACATGCCCATCGACAGCTTGGCGACGCCGGCCTCACGGCCAAGCTTCTCCAGCAGGGCAAAGTGCGGACCCGGATTTTCATCAGCTGGCGGGATGCACATCAGGCCCTCGATGGCGAGGCCGTGCACATCGCGGCAGCGGGCGACGAAGGCGACGGCCTGGCGCGGCTCGATGCCGGCCTTCTGCGGCTCGGAGCCGGTGTTGACCTGGACATAAAGCCTTGGCGCATGGCCTTGCCTGGCGATCTCCTTGGCAAGTTCGGCGGCGATCTTCTCGCGATCGACCGTCTCGATGACATCGAACAACGTCACCGCCTCTTTCGCCTTGTTCGACTGCAGCGGGCCGATCAGATGCAGTTCGATATCCGCAAATGCCTCCTTCAGCGCCGGCCATTTGCCTTGCGCTTCCTGCACCCGGTTTTCGCCGAAGACGCGCTGGCCGGCCTCGATGACCGGGCGTATGTCGGCGGCGTCAAAAGTCTTGGAAACCGCGACCAGCGTCACCGCTCCAGCCTGGCGGCCAGCCTCGTGTTCCGCCGCAGCAATCCTGGCCTTGACCGTGAAAAACTGCTGAACGGCGTCGCCCATATGCAAATCCTGCTGTTTTGGCCCGCGTTTTTGTCAGACGCGATACCCATATGGTTGACGGGTTTGCCAAACCATGGTGAACACCCGGACCACATTCCCTGAACTGCCGAGCCGTTGCCCGCAGTTCGCGCATGCTTTTAAGTGAAAATAATCCCATGGCAACCGAACGATACAATCCGCGCGCGTCAGAGCCCAAATGGCAGAAGGCCTGGGACGCCAAGAAGCTGTTCGAAGCGCACAATGACGATCCGCGCCCGAAATACTTCGTGCTGGAGATGTTCCCCTATCCGTCGGGGCGGATCCATATCGGCCACACCCGCAACTACACGATGGGTGACGTCGTGGCACGCTACAAGCGGGCCAAGGGTTTCAACGTGCTGCACCCGATGGGCTGGGACGCGTTCGGCATGCCGGCCGAGAACGCGGCGATGCAGAACAAGGTCCATCCCAAGGAATGGACCTATCAAAACATCGCCACCATGCGCGAGCAGCTCAAGGTTATGGGCCTGTCGCTGGACTGGGCGCGCGAATTCGCCACCTGCGACGTCGACTACTACCATCGCCAGCAGATGCTGTTCCTCGATTTCGTCGAGAAGGGGCTGGTGACGCGCAAGTCCTCCAAGGTCAACTGGGATCCGGAGGACATGACCGTGCTCGCCAACGAGCAGGTCATCGACGGGCGCGGCTGGCGCTCGGGCGCGCTGGTGGAACAGCGCGAACTGACGCAGTGGTTCTTCAAGATCACCGACTTTGCGCAGGATCTGCTGGATTCGCTCGACGGCCTCGAGGAATGGCCGGAAAAAGTGAAGCTGATGCAGCAGAACTGGATCGGCCGCTCGGAAGGCCTCCTGATCCGTTGGCCGCTGGCAGATGCTGTCGGTGGCGAGCATGAGCTGGAAGTCTATACGACACGGCCCGACACCATCTTCGGCGCTTCCTTCATGGCTGTCGCCGCCGATCATCCGCTGGCCAAGAAGGCTGCGGAAGGCAATCCGGCGCTGGCGAGGTTCATCGAGGATATCAGCCATATGGGCACCTCGGTGGCGGCGCTTGAGACGGCTGAGAAGAAGGGCTTTGACACCGGTATCCGCGTCGTCCATCCGTTTGACGACAGCTGGACGCTGCCTGTCTATGTCGCCAATTTCGTGCTGATGGAATACGGCACCGGCGCCATCTTCGGCTGTCCGTCCGGCGACCAGCGCGACCTCGACTTCGCCACCAAATACGGCCTGCCGGTTATCCCGGTGGTGATGCCGGAAGGCGAGAATCCGGCAAGCTTCCAGATCATCGATCAAGCCTTTGTCGACGATGGCGTGATGATCAACTCGCGCTTCCTCGACGGCATGAAGCCGGATCAGGCTTTCGACGAGGTGGCGAAGCTGCTGGAACAGAAGACCATCGGCAACCGGCCGATGGCGGAGCGCAAGGTGAATTTCCGCCTGCGCGACTGGGGCATTTCGCGCCAGCGCTACTGGGGCTGCCCGATCCCGATGATCCATTGCGAGGATTGCGGCGTGGTGCCGGTGCCGAAAGCCGACCTGCCGGTCAAGTTGCCCGACGATGTCGATTTCGACCGGCCGGGCAATCCGCTCGACCGGCATCCGACATGGCGGCATGTGAAATGCCCGCAATGCGGTAGAGATGCGCGGCGCGAAACCGACACGATGGACACCTTCGTCGATTCGTCCTGGTATTTCGCGCGCTTCACAGCACCCTGGGCGCATGAACCGACTGATCCCAAGGCGGCCAATGAATGGCTGCCTGTCGACCAGTATATTGGCGGCATCGAGCACGCGATCCTGCACTTGCTCTATTCCCGCTTCTTCACCCGTGCCATGCGCGAGGCCGGTCATGTCGATCTGGCCGAGCCGTTCAAAGGGCTGTTCACGCAAGGCATGGTGGTGCACGAGACCTATCGCGTCGGCTCGGCATCGAATGGCCGCTGGCTGGCGCCCACCGAGATTCGGCTGGAAGACGTTGACGGCAAGCGCCGCGCCATCGAGATCTCTACAGGCGAGACGGCGACGATCGGCCCGCTCGAAAAGATGTCGAAGTCGAAGAAGAACACGGTCAGTCCGGAAGACATCACCGATGGCTATGGCGCCGACACGGCGCGCTGGTTCATGCTGTCGGATTCGCCGCCAGAGCGCGACGTTGAATGGACCGACGATGGCGCCGCCGGCGCGCATCGCTTCATCCAGCGCATCTGGCGCCTGGTGTCGACGGCGGCCGAAACGTTGGCCGGCATCGAGCCCGCGGCGGCTGGCAGCGACGAGGCCGCTGTGGTTTCCAAGGCCGCGCACAAGATCCTGAAGGCGGTCGGTGAGGATATCGAGAAGCTGGCTTTCAACCGCGCCATCGCCCGCATGTACGAACTGGCCAACGCGCTGACCTCGCCGCTCAACGAGGTGGCCGAAGGCAAGGCTGATGCAGCACTCAAGGGTGCCTGCCGGCAGGCCGTGGAGATTCTCGTGCATCTGATCGCACCGGTCATGCCGCATCTGGCAGAGGAGTGCTGGGAAACGCTCAGCGGCACCGATCTGGTTGCCGAACGGCCGTGGCCGGCGTTCGATCCGGCGCTGGTCGTCGACAACGAAGTCACCTATCCGGTGCAGGTCAACGGCAAGAAGCGGGGAGATTTGACAATTGCCCGCGACGCGGACCAAGGTGCGGTCGAAAAAGCGGTATTGGCTCTCGACTTCGTGCAGAAAGCGCTCGAAGGAAAGGCTCCGCGCAAGGTGATCATCGTGCCGCAGAGGATCGTCAATGTCGTTGCCTGATCGGGAAAAGACAGGGCTGAGCCATGTGCTGCGCCATATCGCGTTCGCCGGCCTGGTCGGCTCGCTCGCGCTTGTCTCGGCCTGCACCGTGCGGCCGCTCTATTCGAGCGCGTCGCTGTCGGGTTCGCAGGCGAGCGCCAATGCCGAACTGGCTTCGATCGCCATCAAGCCGGTCAACTCGCGTTATGCCCAGCAGGTGCGCAACGATCTGATTTTCGGGTTTGGACGAGGTGCCGGCGAGCCGGCCTCACCGGCCTATTCGCTCAATCTCGGCGTGACCGAAGCCGTCGAATCCGCGGCACTTGTGCAGGTTGGGACCAACGAGGACGAACCGACCGCCGGTTCAGTGACGCTGACTGGCAACTATACGCTGTCCGATGTGAAGACCGGTGTGGTGATCGCATCCGGCAAGCGTTCGATCACCTCGTCCTTCGACAGGCCGCGTCAGGAGTTCGCCGCGTACCGGGCGCAGATCGACGCCGAGAATCGCGCCGCGCGCGAACTGGCCGAAGCGCTGCAATTGTCCATCGCCCAGGATCTGGTCAGGCACGCCAAGGCCAGCCAGCACGGCCATCGGCCTAGCGGCCCAAGCATGGTGGGATGATTGTGAGATCACGATCAGGTTCCCGGATAGAGACGTCCTGCATCGCCGCGAAGAGACGCCATCCGCCGCCCCAGCACAGCGGGCAGGTCGCGCCAGCGGCGTGCGCTGTGAGATGACGATTCGGTTGCGTCGTTCGAAGAGGCTGTCACGACGATTTTGCTGTCCAAGGATCGTTGGCGATCCATTCGGGAAGCAACTGTTAACCACTCGCTCCCTATTGCTCGGCAACAGTTCAGAGTGAGTCTTGAGAATGGAAGCCAGGCGTTTTTCCCGGGTCAATTTATTGAAGGCAGCGTCGCCTGATGATCCCGAGGTGAAGCGTGACAAGGGCGGGCAGCGAACGTCTTCAGCCGCGACAGGCGATCTTGATCGTCCGGCCCACAAGGGACTGGATGGCCGGCAGCCCGGCACGCACCAGGCCGGCTATTCCGCGCCGATTGTCGATCTCGGCGGCAACAGGCGGCCTTATATGGAGCCAAGGGGCGCGGAGGCGAGCAACGCGTCTTTGAAAAGCGGCGATATCGAAAGTCCTGCCTGGCAGGAATACTTCTTCCTCGCGCCCAACGTGCGTTTCACCCGCACACCAGACTATGAAGCCAAGAAGCAACGCCCGCAGCACGAGCGTGTTGCCGAGCAAGGCGATACAGACGCGCTCCCCACGCCGCAAACAGTCGCGCAAGCCGTGGTCGATCAGGCATCCTCCGTGCCCTCGCTCCTGGCGTTGCCGGCCTCGGTGAAAACCCCAGCCTCCCAGCCGCTGGCCGGCCGCGGAGCCGCCACGCAAAGACCATCAACGCCGGCCGCGTCTCTCGCTCTTCCGGGACGGGCCAGAGAGAAGGTGAGTGTCGTAGCTCCGGTGACGGCAGCAACGGGACGAGCTTCCGCGCGCGGGGCTGCCGCTCCGGGCGCGCCGATCAAACCGGCCACTGCCGAAAAACTGCGCTGGCCCTATCTTTCGGATCACGCCTTCTTCGAGGCTATGGCGCCCTATCTGGTCGATGTTTCGTCACAGGCCCGGCAGGCCAGCCCAACCTCGCCGGCACCGGTCGTCGCAGCGCCTGTCATCGCCCGTGAGCGGCTCGACAACCGCTCGCCGACCGATGCCACCTCGCTGTTTCGCGTCATCGAATGGCTTCCAGGTCAGGCCTCGAAGCCGCTGCCGGACGTTTTGCCGGCTAACTCGAACCAGGTCGTCGTCCAGCCTGACGTATCTGCGAGCATTCCGCTCCGGGCCGAAGCTGCCGCAATCCTCGCTGCTAAAAGCGATGCCGTTCCTTCGCCGGCCGGCGTGGATGTCACTGTCAGGGCCGCCGGTGCTCGCTCTCCGTGCTTGCCAAGGGCCGGGAATATTGTGCTGTCAACGGCGGGCGACCTTTATGAGCTTCCTTCGGAAGAGCTGTTGCAGCAGCCCCCGGAGGGGCAAGGCTTCTACATGTCGCAGGAGCGGCTCGAGCAGAACGCGGATTTGTTGGAAAGCGTGCTCGAGGATTTCGGGGTGCGTGGCGAGATCATTCATGTTCGCCCCGGCCCGGTCGTCACGCTCTATGAGTTCGAGCCGGCGCCGGGGGTAAAATCCTCCCGTGTCATCGGGCTTGCCGATGATATAGCCCGCTCCATGTCGGCGATTTCGGCGCGCGTCGCCGTCGTGCCTGGTCGCAACGTCATCGGCATCGAGCTTCCGAACGAGACGCGCGAAACCGTCTATTTCCGCGAGCTGATTGAATCGGAGGGCTTCCGCAGGACCAGTTGCAAGCTGGCGCTTTGCCTGGGCAAGACGATCGGCGGTGAGCCGGTCATCGCCGAACTGGCGAAGATGCCTCACCTGCTCGTGGCCGGAACCACCGGCTCCGGCAAGTCGGTTGCCATCAACACCATGATCCTGTCGTTGCTCTACCGGCTGAAGCCGGAGGAATGCCGGCTGATCATGGTCGATCCCAAGATGCTCGAACTCTCCGTTTATGACGGCATTCCGCATCTTCTGACGCCCGTCGTCACGGACCCCAAGAAAGCCGTCACCGCGCTAAAGTGGGCGGTGCGCGAAATGGAGGACCGCTATCGCAAGATGGCTCGGCTCGGTGTGCGCAACATCGATGGCTACAATGAGCGTGCGGCCGCTGCCCGCGACAAGGGCGAGACGGTTGTCATGACCGTGCAGGCCGGTTTCGAAAAGGGCACCGGCGAGCCGCTTTTCGAACAGCAGGAAATCGATCTTGCGCCAATGCCCTACATCGTCGTCATCGTCGACGAGATGGCCGACCTGATGATGGTCGCCGGCAAGGAGATCGAAGGCGCCATCCAGCGTCTGGCGCAGATGGCGCGCGCTGCCGGCATTCACCTGATCATGGCAACGCAGCGCCCTTCCGTCGATGTCATCACAGGCACCATCAAGGCCAATTTCCCAACCCGGATTTCCTTCCAGGTGACGTCCAAGATCGACAGCCGCACCATCCTTGGCGAGCAGGGCGCCGAACAGCTCCTCGGCCAGGGCGACATGTTGCACATGATGGGTGGGGGGCGCATTTCCCGCGTGCATGGTCCCTTCGTTTCAGATGCGGAGGTCGAGCACGTCGTGGCACATCTGAAGGCGCAGGGCCGGCCTGAATATCTGGAAACCGTGACAGCCGACGAGGATGAGGAAGAAGTCGAAGCCGACCAAGGCGCGGTCTTCGACAAGGGATCGGCTGCAGCCGAAGACAGTGATTCCATCTACGACGAGGCGGTCAAGGTGGTGGTGCGCGACAAGAAGTGTTCGACGTCATACATCCAGCGCCGCCTGGGCGTCGGTTACAACCGCGCCGCATCCCTGGTCGAACGCATGGAAAAGGAAGGGTTGGTCGGGGCACCCAACCATGTCGGCAAACGCGAAATCATCATGGGGCGGCGCCCGTCGGCAACCGCGCCTGACGATGACGGCACGGATTGATCGGCCGTCGCTTCAATCCGCGGCGCATAAAAAGGCCGGTTGCCCGGCCTTCTTTTCGTATCGGATATCGGATCGCTCAGCCGATCTTCTGGCCGGTCTTGGCCCAGTCGGCGAGGAAGGCGGCGAGGCCCTTGTCGGTCAACGGATGGTTGACCAGCGCCTTCAGCGTCGCCGGCGGCGCGGTAACAACGTCGGCGCCGATCAGGGCTGCCTGCTTGACATGGTTCACCGTGCGGACCGAAGCGACGAGGATCTCGGTCTGGAAATCGTAATTTTCGTAGATCTGCCGGATCTCCTGGATCAGCTCCATGCCGTCCGCGCCGGTGTCGTCGACACGGCCGACGAAGGGCGAAATGAAGGAAGCGCCGGCCTTGGCCGCCAGCAGTGCCTGGTTGGCCGAGAAGCACAGCGTGACGTTGACCATACGGTTCATCTGGGTGCGGATCGTCTTGCAGGCCTTCAGCCCGTCGAGCGTCAGTGGCACCTTGATGCAGACATTGGGCGCGATCTTGGCCAACGTCTCGGCCTCCGCCATCATGGCCTTGAATTCGGTGGCCACCACTTCCGCCGACACCGGCCCTTCGACGATGTCGCAGATCTGCTTGGTGACCTCGGAGATCTTGCCGCCGGATTTCAGGATCAGCGACGGGTTGGTGGTAACGCCATCGAGCAGTCCCAGATCGTTCAGCTCACGGATATCCTTGATATCGGCGGTGTCGACAAAAAATTTCATGGCAGGTCTCCTGAAGATTTTTATGTGCATGCCATGCACATTCGGGGTCGGCCTTTGATCTAGACCAAAGTCAGGGCAAGGTCACGCCTCATGATCGAAGATTCGCCCTTTGTCGCAGCCGCACCGGTGCTGGTGCCGATGCCCGCCGAACGCCCCTACACCTATGCCGTGCCCACCGGCATGCACGTGGTGCCGGGCTCGATCGTGCGCGTGCTGCTCGGCCCGCGCCAGGTAGCCGGCATCGTCTGGGATGGCATGGTCGAGAAGGTCGATGCGAAGAAGTTGCGCCCGATCGAGCAGGTCTTCGACTGCCCGCCGATCGACCGCGCGATGCGCCGTTTCGTCGATTGGGTGGCGCAGTACACGCTGTCGCCACCGGGCATGGTGGCGCGCATGCTGCTCAGGGCACCGGAAGCATTCGATCCCGAACCATGGATCGAGGGGCTGCAGCGCACGCTTCTGGTGCCCGACCGGATGACGGCCGCCAGGGAGCGGGTGCTGGAGACGGCCGAAGGCGGCCTTGCCTGGACGCGGTCCGGGTTGGCTCATGCCGCAGGCGTGTCGTCGACGGTGATCGACGGCCTGAGGGCGCAAGGCGTCTTCGAGACGGTGATGATCCCGCCGCGCCCGGTGGTGGCCGCGCCCGATTCCATCTACGCCACACCGGAACTGATGCCGGACCAGAGCGACGCGGCGCTGATGCTGCGCGCCAATGTCGCAGCCGGCGTGTTCAATGTCGCACTGCTCGACGGCGTTACCGGATCGGGCAAGACGGAGGTTTATTTCGAGGCGGTGGCGGCCGCGCTCGACCAGGGCAAGCAGGTGTTGATCCTGCTACCGGAAATCGCGCTGACGCATGCCTTTCTCGAGCGCTTCCAGCAGCGCTTCGGTGCCAAGCCGGGCGAATGGCATTCCGACCTGCCGCCGCGGATGCGCGAAAAAGTGTGGCGGCAAGTGGCGGAAGGCGGCGTGCGGGTCGTCGCCGGCGCGCGCTCGGCGCTGTTCCTGCCGTTCAAGGAACTCGGCCTGATCGTCGTCGACGAGGAGCACGACCCTGCCTACAAGCAGGAGGATCGCGTCTTCTACAATGCGCGCGACATGGCGGTGGTGCGCGGCCATATCGGCAGCTTTCCGGTGGTGCTGGCGTCGGCGACGCCATCGGTGGAAAGCCGGGTCAATGCGAGCCAAGGCAAATACAACAGAGCCGTTCTTTCTGCCCGTTTCGCCGAGGCGGCGCTCCCCCATCTCAAGGCAGTCGACATGCGCCGCGCACCGCCGGCGCGCGGCGGCTTCCTGTCGCCGGTGCTGCTCGACCAGATGCGCCAGACGCTGGAGAGGAAGGAGCAGTCGCTGCTCTTCCTAAACCGGCGCGGTTATGCGCCGTTGACGCTATGCCGGGTCTGCGGCCATCGCTTCGGTTGCCCGGTCTGCTCGGCCTGGCTGGTCGAGCACCGCTTTCGCGGCCAGCTGGTCTGCCATCATTGCGGGCACAATGAGCGCCGTCCCGAAGCCTGCCCGGAATGTGGCACGCTTGACCACCTGGTCGCCTGCGGGCCAGGTGTCGAGCGTATCGCCGAAGAGGTCGTCGCGCATTTTCCCGACGCGCGCACCATCGTTTTGTCGTCCGACCTGATGGGCGGCGTGCGGCGGCTGCGATTGGAGTTGGAGGCGATCGCCAATGGCGAGGCCGACATCGTCATCGGCACGCAGCTCGTCGCCAAGGGCCACAATTTCCCCAACATGACGCTGGTCGGCGTCGTCGATGCCGATCTCGGCCTTGCTAATGGTGATCCGCGCGCCGCCGAGCGCACCTTCCAACTGCTCAGCCAGGTGACCGGCCGCGCCGGCCGTACCGGTAAGAAGAGCCTCGGCCTGCTACAGACCTTCCAGCCGGACCATCCGGTGATGAGGGCGATCGTCTCCGGTGACGCCGAGGCCTTTTACGAGCGCGAGATCGCCGAGCGCGAGCGGGCCGCCCTGCCGCCCTTCGGCCGGCTGGCCGGTGTCATCGTCAGCGCGGTGACGCGAGCCGAAGCCGAGGGCCATGCACGCGGCCTGCGCCGCTCTGCGCCCGAAGCCACCGACCTGTTTGTGCTGGGGCCGGCCGAGGCACCGCTGTCCCTGCTTGGCGGCCGTCACCGTTTCCGCCTGCTGATCCAGGGCGAACGGCGCGCCGACATGCAAGGCTTTATCCGCGCCATGCTGGCCAACGGGCCGAAACAGCGCGGCTCGGTCCGGGTGCAGGTGGATATCGACCCGCAAAGCTTTTTGTAAAAATGATTAGTCGAGGCTCGGCGGGTCTTGCAGTATATTCCAGCACCAAACGTCAAGCGCTTCAAAATGCCTGACGTTTGCTGTAACTACGGTGAGCCCGTTAGCTACCGCCGTAGCAGCGATCAGTATGTCCGCCAAGCCCGGATTCTTCCCTTTCGCAGAGACTGCTTCCTCCATTCGGCCCGCTCTTCGCGCTATATCGGCATTGACCGCTAGAATCTGATCTGCAAATCCCTCAATGGTGTCGTTGAGCCAGACGGTGAGGCTGTCCGCGCGGTTTTTGGCCCCAGCGCGATCGAGCTTGCGTATGCCTTTCTCGATTTCGGTGATCGCAATAACCGGTATGAAGAGCGTTTGCTTTTCACCTTGCGCTACAATCCAATTGGCGACGTCTTTCGCAAGCGCCGGCCTGCCGGGAGCGAACGCGGATAAGATGGAAGTGTCGAGAAGATAACCGCTCAAAGGTCGATATCCCGCGACGGTGACTCGTTCCTTTCAAGCTCGATCCCTCCCGGATAGGTCAGGAGAAACTCCCCGAAGTTTCGACGCTTGGCTGGATAAAGCTTTTGTAAGTCCTCGACCGAGACAACGGCCGCTGCCGGCTTGCCGTGCTTTGTGATAATGGTGGGCTCTCCGCTCTCTGCGGCCTCGACGAGCGCCGAGAACCCTGCCTTGGCCTCCCGAACCTGCATCGTTCTCACGGCAAATCTCCTTGTGGTCTCATGTGGTCATAATATAGGAATTATACGGCAAAGGAACAGCCCTTATGAAAACCCTTGGCCTTCTGGGCGGCATGAGCTGGGAATCGACGGCCATCTACTATCGCCTGCTCAACGAGATCGTGCGCGAGCGGCTGGGCGGGCTGCATTCGGCCAAATTGCTGCTGTGGTCGTTCGACTTCGCTGAGATCGCCGAGCGGCAGCACCACGGCGACTGGGAGGGCGCCGGCGTGCTTCTTGTCGAAGCGGCGCGCAAGCTCGAGGCCGGCGGCGCGGATGGCTTGCTTCTGTGCACCAACACCATGCACAAACTGGCCGACCAGGTGCAGGCGTCGGTGTCGATCCCGCTGATCCACATCGCCGACGCCACGGCCGTCGCGGTCAAGCGCGCCGGCATGCAGCGCCCGGCACTGCTGGCGACGCGGTTCACCATGGAGCAGGATTTCTACAAGGGCCGGCTCGCGGACAAATTTGGCTTGAGCTCCGTCGTGCCCGATGCGGCCGGGCGAGACATGATCCATCGCGTCATCTACGACGAACTGTGCCAGGGCATCGTCACGGAAATCTCGAAGGCGGCCTATCTCGCCGAGACCGAACGCCTGCGCCGCGAAGAGGCGGCCGACAGCGTCATCATGGGCTGCACCGAGATTACCATGCTCATCGGCCAGCAGGATTTCGACATTCCGGTCTTCGACACGACGCGCATCCATGCCGAGGCGGCAGTGGAATTCGCGCTCGGTTGATGCGCCTCTCCTAAAGTTCCCGGCGCCATCTGGCGCGGGGTTTTTCCTCCGCTAGAATGCGCGGAATTTCAAGAAAGGCATTTTCGAGGGGACGAGATGGATTATGCGCTTCCGTGGCCGACGAGTCAGGGCGAATGGCTGGCGTGGTCGAGCGCCGTCGTCACCGTGCTGCTCGGGCTTTTGTTTTTTCTGGCACCCAGTCTAGCCTTCCGGATCCTGCGCTTGCAGGCCAAGCCCGAGAAGGCGGCTGCGATCGCCGAGGGGCGTGGCAGGATGTCGGGCTTCTATCTCGGCGTCGGCCTGTGCTGCATCCTCTTGGCGCAGCCGCTGATCTACATGACGCTTGGCTTCTCCTGGCTGTTCACCGCCTTTGGTCGGCTGCTGTCGATGATGTCGGATGGCGCCAACACGCCATTCAATTGGGTTTCCATCGTGGTGGAATTGGCGCTGGCGGCGCTGCCGCTTGCCTTCGCCTTTGGCTTTCTGCCTTGAATCGTTAGGGATTCCGCGATGGAAGGGCGGCGACTTTCGCCGGATGCGACAATAGTGCCTGAAAACCATGCGGAACGACGCATTGCGGTCTTAAAATGCCTGTGCTAGACGGCAATCGACTTTCGGCAGGGGATAGCGGAAGCCGCGCCTCCGTGCTCGAAAAAATGCAGTAAGGTCAAAGATTTAGCCAGAGTTTTTGCTCGCGCCAACAATCTACGGCCTGTCAGACAAGAGAAAAGACGGTCCGTGGCTCAATCGTCATCGCCAATCTCAGGTGTCGCAGAACGCTATGCGGGTTCGCTGTTCGAACTCGCCCTGCAGGCAAATTCCGTCGCCAAGGTCGAAGCCGACCTCAACAGCTTCGAAGCCATGCTGGCAGGCAGCGCCGATCTTACCAGGCTGATCAACAGCCCGGTGTTTTCCAGCGAGGATCAGGCCAAGGCCATCGCGGCGATCGCCGACAAGGCCGGGATTGCCGGCCTCACCGGCAATTTCCTGCGTGTCGTCGCCCGCAACCGCCGGCTGTTCGCCATTCCCGGCATGATCAGGGCGTTCCGCCAGATATCAGCCGAACATCGTGGCGAGACTGCTGCCGAAGTGACTTCAGCACATGAACTGACGGCAGCCCAGCAGACCGAACTCAAGGCCGCGCTGAAGAGCGTTGCCGGCAAGGACGTGGCCATCTCGGTCACCGTCGATCCGTCGCTGCTTGGCGGGCTGGTGGTCAAGATGGGCTCGCGCCAGATCGATACGTCGCTCAAAACCAAACTCAATTCGCTCAAGCTTGCACTGAAAGAGGTCGGCTGATGGACATCCGCGCCGCGGAAATTTCCGCAATTCTGAAAGACCAGATCAAGAATTTCGGCAAGGAGGCCGAGGTCTCCGAAGTTGGACAGGTGCTGTCCGTCGGTGACGGTATCGCCCGTGTCTACGGCCTCGACAATGTCCAGGCCGGCGAGATGGTCGAATTCCCGGGCGGTATCCGCGGCATGGCGCTCAACCTCGAAGCCGACAATGTCGGCGTCGTCATCTTCGGTGCCGACCGCGACATCAAGGAAGGCGACATCGTCAAGCGCACCGGCGCCATCGTCGACGTTCCCGTCGGCCCCGGCCTGCTCGGCCGCGTCGTCGACGCGCTCGGCAATCCGATCGACGGAAAGGGCCCGATCAAGGCAGTCGAGCGCAAGCGCGTCGACGTCAAGGCGCCCGGCATCATCCCGCGCAAATCGGTGAACGAGCCGATGTCGACCGGCCTCAAGGCAATCGATGCTCTGATCCCGGTCGGCCGCGGCCAGCGCGAGCTGGTCATCGGCGACCGCCAGACCGGCAAGACCGCTATCATTCTCGACACCATGCTCAACCAGAAGTCGGTGCACGACAACGGCCCCGAGAAGGAAAAGCTCTACTGCGTCTACGTCGCCGTCGGCCAGAAGCGCTCGACCGTCGCGCAGTTCGTCAAGGTGCTGGAAGAGCGCGGCGCGCTCGAATATTCGATCATCATCGCCGCCACCGCTTCCGATCCGGCGCCGATGCAGTTCCTGGCGCCATTCGCCGGCGCCACCATGGGCGAGTACTTCCGCGACAACGGCATGCATGCGCTGATCAGCTATGACGATCTATCGAAGCAGGCCGTCGCCTATCGCCAGATGTCGCTGCTGCTGCGCCGCCCGCCGGGCCGCGAAGCCTATCCCGGCGACGTCTTTTACCTGCATTCGCGCCTGCTCGAGCGCGCCGCCAAGCTCAACGACGATCTGGGCGGTGGTTCGCTGACCGCACTGCCGATTATCGAAACGCAGGCCAACGACGTGTCGGCCTACATCCCGACCAACGTGATCTCGATCACCGACGGCCAGATCTTCCTCGAAACCAACCTGTTCTTCCAGGGCATCCGTCCTGCCGTGAACGTCGGCCTGTCGGTCAGCCGCGTCGGCTCGGCCGCGCAGATCAAGGCGATGAAGCAGGTTGCCGGCTCGATCAAGGGCGAGCTCGCGCAGTACCGCGAAATGGCGGCCTTCGCGCAGTTCGGCTCGGATCTCGACGCCGCCACGCAGCGTCTGCTCAACCGCGGGTCGCGCCTGACCGAACTCCTCAAGCAGCCGCAGTTTTCGCCGCTGAAGACGGAAGAGCAGGTCGCGGTGATCTTTGCTGGCGTCAACGGCTATCTCGACAAACTGCCGGTCAATCAGGTCGGCAAGTTCGAGCATGGCCTGCTCAGCCACATGCGTGCAGCCGGCAAGGACATTCTCGACGCCATCCGCAAGGAAAAGGCGCTGTCGGACGATCTGCGCGCCAAGCTGAAGGCCGAGATCGACGCTTTCGCCAAGACCTTCGCCTGAGCGAAGCGCCAGTCGGGATGAGACAAGACGGGATCAGGTTTGAAGCATGCCTTCATTAAAAGACCTTCGTAATCGCATCGCCTCGGTCAAGGCGACGCAGAAGATCACCAAGGCGATGCAGATGGTCGCCGCGGCGAAGCTGCGCCGCGCGCAAGAGGCCGCGGAAGCGGCGCGCCCCTATTCGGAGCGCATGGGTTCCGTGCTGGCCAACATCACCCAGGCGATCGGCGGCGGTGGCGACGCCCCGGCGCTGATGACCGGCACTGGCAAGGATGACGTGCATCTGCTCGTCGTCTGCACTGCCGAGCGCGGCCTGTGCGGCGGCTTCAATTCGCAGATCGCCCGTCACGCGCGAGACCATATCCGCAAGCTGCTGGCCGACGGCAGGCACGTCAAGATCATCTGCGTCGGCAAGAAGGGTTTCGACATCCTGCGCCGCGACTATGCGTCGTTGATCATCGACCGCGTCGATCTGCGCGAGGTCAAGACGCTTGGTTTCGTCAACGCCGATGCCATCGCCAAGAAGGTCATCCAGCTCTTCAACGAGGGCAGCTTCGACATCTGCACGTTGTTCTATTCGCAGTTCAAGTCGGTGATCAGCCAGATTCCGACAGCGCAGCAGATCATTCCGGCGGGCGTTGCTTCGGCTCAGGCGGAAGTGACGGATGGCGGAAACGCCGTCTATGAGTACGAACCGGAGCCGGGCGAAATTCTCTCCGACCTCATTCCGCGCAACATCTCGGTGCAGGTTTTCCGGGCGCTGCTCGAAAACGCGGCCGGCGAAATGGGCGCCAAGATGAGCGCCATGGACAATGCGACGCGCAACGCCGGCGAGATGATCAACAAGCTGTCGATCACCTACAACCGACAGCGGCAGGCGCAGATCACCAAGGAACTGATCGAAATCATTTCGGGCGCCGAGGCGCTCTAGGCGCGGTCCGCGGGTCATCGACCCGCGACCGGATCGCGTGAGAAACAAAGGACGAAAAAGGGTAAAGACGATGGCGAAAGCAGCGACCCCCCAGAAGGCAGCTCCGAAGGCAGCAGCCGCGAAGACCGCAGCCCCCGCGAAGGCGGCGGCCAAGGCTCCAGCAGCGAAGGCAGCTCCGGCCAGGACGGCCGCCGTGGCCAGCAAGGCAACCGGCGTTGTAGGCAAGGTTCGCCAGGTCATCGGCGCCGTTGTCGACGTGCAGTTCGGCGATCACCTGCCGGCGATCCTGAACGCGCTCGAAACGACCAATGTCGGCAACCGCCTCGTGCTCGAAGTTGCCCAGCATTTGGGCGAAAACACCGTGCGCTGCATCGCCATGGACTCGACCGAAGGTCTGGTTCGCGGCCAGGACGTGCGTGACACCGGCGCGCCGATCACCGTGCCGGTCGGCCCGGGCATGCTCGGCCGCATCATCAATGTCATCGGCGAGCCGGTCGACGAAGAAGGCCCTGTCGACGCGATCGAAATGCGCTCCATCCACCAGCCGGCTCCGACCTATGTCGAGCAGTCTACGGAAGCACAGATCCTGATCACCGGCATCAAGGTGCTCGACCTGTTGGCTCCCTACGCCAAGGGCGGCAAGATCGGCCTGTTTGGCGGCGCCGGCGTCGGCAAGACCGTGCTGATCCAGGAACTGATCAACAACATCGCCAAGGCGCATGGCGGCTACTCGGTGTTCGCCGGCGTCGGCGAGCGCACCCGCGAAGGCAACGATCTCTATCACGAGTTCATCGAATCCGGCGTCAACAAGAAGGGCGGCGGCGAAGGCTCCAAGGCCGCACTCGTCTACGGCCAGATGAACGAGCCGCCGGGCGCGCGTGCCCGCGTCGGCCTGACCGGCCTGACGGTTGCCGAATATTTCCGTGACCAGGGTCAGGACGTGCTGTTCTTCGTCGACAACATCTTCCGCTTCACGCAGGCGGGTTCGGAAGTGTCGGCTCTGCTCGGCCGTATCCCGTCGGCGGTCGGCTATCAGCCGACGCTCGCCACCGACATGGGCGCGCTGCAGGAACGCATCACCACCACCACCAAGGGCTCGATCACCTCGGTGCAGGCCATCTACGTGCCCGCCGACGACTTGACCGATCCGGCGCCGGCGACCTCGTTCGCCCACCTTGACGCGACGACGACGCTCAACCGCGCCATCGCCGAAAAGGGCATCTACCCGGCCGTCGATCCGCTGGATTCGACCTCACGCATGCTCGACCCGCTGGTCGTCGGAGAAGAGCACTATGGCGTCGCGCGCCAGGTGCAGTCGATCCTCCAGCGCTACAAGTCGCTGCAGGACATCATCGCCATCCTGGGCATGGACGAGCTGTCGGAAGAGGACAAGCAGACCGTGGCCCGCGCCCGCAAGATCGAGCGCTTCCTGTCGCAGCCCTTCTTCGTCGCCGAAGTGTTCACGGGCGCGCCGGGCAAGCTGGTCGACCTCGCCGACACCATCAAGGGCTTCAAGGGCCTCTGCAACGGCGACTACGATCACCTTCCGGAAGCTGCCTTCTACATGGTCGGCGGCATCGAGGAAGCAGTCGAGAAGGCGCAGCGCCTCGCGGCTGAAGCGGCGTAATCAAGCGAATAGCGAATAGGGAGTAGCGAATAGGGAATATGGGCCGGCGAATTCTTCTGACTACTCGCTACTCGCTATTCGCTATTCGCTAAATTGACATGGCTGAAGCTTTCAAGTTCGAACTGGTCTCGCCGGAGCGCCTGCTTGTTTCCGCCGAGGTTGAATCCGTCGTCATTCCGGGCGCCGAAGGCGAGATGACCGTGATGGCGCATCACGCGCCGGTCATGACCACGATCAAGCCGGGTGTCGTCACGGTGAAGACCGCGGCGGGCGGTGAAGAACGCTATGTGGTGTTCGGCGGCTTCGCCGACATCGTTTCGGCCGGTTGCACGCTGCTGGCGGAATCGGCTGTCGCGGTGAAGGATGTCGACCGCGCCGATCTCGCGCGCCGCATCCAGGAAGCCAGGGAAGACGCCGCCGACGCCAAGGACGACCAGGTGCGAAGCAAGGCTGAACAGTTCCTTAGCCAGCTCACCACGCTGGAAGCTGCCATCTTGCCGGCCTAAAGACTGCTTCAGACGATTGATCGAAAAGCGGGGCCTTGCCTCGCTTTTTTGTTAGATGCCCAATGCAGCGAAGGCAGCAGCCGGTCCGCCACGGCGTAACTGTTCGAGATGGGCGGTCGTGAGAAATATCAGGTTTGCGCGCCCGGACTCCTCCTTGGCAAAGCCAGCCAGATCAAAAACCGACACGACGGTTTCCGCAGCCGACAGGCGCTTGTCGCCGATTGCCGTCAACGGCGCGTCAAGCGGATCGGTGAAATGGCTCTCCGGCAAGGTCTTGCTGCGTGCTTCGCAGGCCGCGATCCAGGCGGCGATCGCCAGTGTCAGGTGTTCGGGCACAGCGCCGGCTTCGATGCTCTCCAAGGCGGAAGCGACGATGCGCTGCGGCAGTTTCTGGCTGCCGTCATTGGCGATCTGCGCCGTGCGGTGGGCAAGTGCTTTGTTTGAGAAGCGTTCTGCCAGCTCGGCGGTATAACTTGCAGTGTCGAGCCCGGCATTTTTTGGCAGCGTCGGGATAGCCTCGGCCCAGAGTCTATCGACAAAGGCCCGTATCGCCGGATCGGCGAAGGCGCGATCGACGGTGGCATGGCCGCTGAGCAGGCCAAGGTAGGCGATCGCCGAATGCGATCCGTTAAGCAGGCGTAGCTTCATGTCTTCGAACGGCCTGACGTCGTCGACCATGGTGGCGCCGAATTTTTCCCAGGCCGGCCGGCCCGTCGGAAAATTGTCTTCGATCACCCATTGGGAGAAAGGCTCGGTCATGACGGGCCATGCATCTTCGACGCCAAGCTCGACAGCGATTCGCGCCCGGTCGGCATCTGTGGTCGCCGGTACGATGCGGTCGACCATGCTCGACGGAAAGGCGACCGCATCGGCGATGTGTTTGGCGAGTGTGGCATCGCCCTTCGCGCCGAGCCTGGCATCTCGCATTTCGGCGAATTCAATCAGCAGCCGGTGCAGCGTGGCCCCGTTGGCCGGCAGGTTGTCGCAGCACAGCACGGTGAATGGCGGCGTGCCGGCTGCGCGTCGCTGGGCAAGCGCCTTGGCCAGAAAACCATGCGCCGTCTTCGGCATGCTCGGATTTGCCAGGTCGTTGACGATATCGGGATGAGCGGCGTCCAATCCACCGCCAGCCGCCCGCAGATAGGCCTTTTCGGTGATCGTCAGCGTGACGATGCGCGTGCGCGGATCGGTCAGCGCGGCCAGCACCGCGCTTGGGTCTTCCGGCGCCACCAGCATCGAGGCGATCGAGCCGATGACCTGAAGCTTTTCGGTTCCACTGCTTCTGATTGCCAGCGTATAGAGCCCATCCTGCGGCATGAGCGCGTCGCGCGTGTCGGCGCTGCGCAGCGACACACCGACGATGCCCCAGCCTGTCTCGCCGGCCGCCAGGCAATCATCGACATAAGCCGCCTGATGGGCGCGATGGAAGGCGCCGACACCGAGATGCACGATGCCCGGGACGACGTGGCTGCGATCATACGAAGGTGTCACGACCGAAGCCGGCAATGACGGCACTGTGTTGCCGGAAAGGCGTTTGATCGTCGTGATGCGGCTGGTCTGATCGGATGGCATGAAATGGCCTCGGGGAATGGTCGGCGAGCGGCGTAACATTCGATTTCCCGCCACACAATGGGCCGAAAAGTCATCATACAACAATCTAATTTTTGTATGTTGACATTATTTCTTGTCGACCCTACCGATAGCGGCTCTGGGAGGATGATCGTGGCACTGACCGATGCGGATTTGCTGTTTCCCGCCGAGGCGCATTCGCGCTCGATCGCCCGCGATCTCTATGCCGGGATCAAGGATCTACCCCTGGTCAGCCCGCATGGTCACACCGATCCGCGCTGGTACGCGCTGAACGAGCCGTTCCCGGATCCGGCGCAATTGCTCATCGTGCCGGACCACTACATCTTCCGCATGCTGTTCAGCCAGGGGGTTCGCCTTGAGGATCTCGGCGTGGCGACGCTCGACGGCGCGCCCGTGGAGACCGACGGCCGGACGATCTGGCGGCGCTTTGCCGAGCACTATTATCTGTTTCGGGGTACGCCGACCCGGCTGTGGCTCGATCATGTGCTCGCCGATCTGTTCGGCATCGGCGAACCGCTGACCGCGGCGACCGCCGACAGCCATTACGACATGATCGCAACGCTGCTGCAGTGGGAGAATTTCCGCCCGCGCGCCCTGTTCGAGCGCTTCAACATCGAGGTCATCGCGACGACCGAGGGCGCGCTCGACGATCTCAAATGGCACCAGATGATCCGCGACAGTGGTTGGCAGGGCCGTGTCGTGACGGCTTACCGGCCCGACGCCGTCGTCGATCCCGACTTCGAGGGGTTTTCAACCAATCTCGACCGGCTCGGCGAAATCACCGGCTGCGACACCGGCAACTGGACCGGCTATCTCGATGCGCATCGCCAGCGGCGCGCCTTCTTCAAGAGTTTTGGCGCGACCTCGTCCGATCACGGCCATCCAACGGCGGAGACCGCCAATCTCTCCGAAGCGGCGGCCGAGGAGCTGTTCAATCGGATTCGCCGCGGTTCCGACGACGAGCGCGAGCGGAAACTGTTCCGCGCCCAGATGCTGACCGAGATGGCCAAGATGAGCCTCGACGACGGGCTTGTGCTGCAGATCCATCCCGGTTCCTGGCGCAACCATTCGACGGCCGTTTTCCAAAGATTCGGTCGCGACAAGGGTTTCGATATCCCGACCCGGACCGACTATGTGACGGCGCTGAAACCGTTGCTCGACTGCGTCGGGCTGGAACGCGACCTCACGATCATCCTCTTCACGCTCGACGAGACCAGCTACGCGCGCGAACTGGCGCCGCTTGCCGGCGTCTATCCGGCGCTGAAGCTAGGGCCGGCCTGGTGGTTTCACGACAGCCCGGAAGGCATGCGGCGCTTCCGCGAGATGACCACCGAGACGGCCGGCTTCTACAACACCGTCGGCTTCAACGACGACACCCGCGCCTTCCCATCCATTCCGGCGCGTCACGATGTGGCGCGCCGGGTCGACTGCGCGTTCCTCGCGCGTCTCGTCGCCGAGCACAGGCTGCGCGAGGACGAGGCGCATGAGCTGGCGCGGGAGCTTGCCTACACGCTTGCGAAGAAGGCGTACCGGCTCTGAGCCGGGCGCTACGATCTTAAAAGGGAGGAAGTCATGTTGCATTTTTCGAAATTGACGGCGGCCACATTTGCCTTCGGCTCGCTGCTGGTCGGCATTGCCAATGCCGACACCGTGCTGAGGTCATCGGATACCCATCCCGACGGCTATCCGACCGTCGAGGCGGTCAAATACATGGGCGACCTGATCAAGCAGCGCACCAATGGCCGCTATTCGGTCGAGGTCTACCATTCGGCGCAACTCGGAGAGGAAAAAGACACGATCGAGCAGACCCAGGCCGGCGTCATCGACCTCAACCGCGTCTCGATGGGACCGTTCAACGGCGTCGTGCCGGAAACGGCGGTTCCGTCCCTGCCGTACATGTTCCGGTCGGTCGACCATATGCGTCATGTGATGGATGGGCCGATCGGGGATGAGATCCTGAAGGCTTTCGAGGCGCATGACCTCGTCGGCCTCGCCTTCTACGATTCCGGCGCCCGCTCCTTCTACAACACCAAGAAGGACATCACTTCGATGGCCGACATGAAGGGCATGAAATTCCGTGTCATCCAGTCCGATGTGTTCGTCGACATGGTCAACGCGTTGGGCGCCAATGCCACGCCGATGGCCTATGGCGAGGTCTATTCGGCTCTGCAGACCGGTGTCATCGACGGCGCCGAGAACAACTGGCCGAGTTTCGAATCCGCCAAGCACTACGAGGTTGCCAAGCACTACACCATGGACCAGCACCAGATCGTTCCGGAAGTGCTGGTGATGTCGAAGGCGAGCTGGGACAAGCTCACGCCGGAAGACCAGGCGATCGTCCGGCAAGCGGCAAAAGACAGCGTCGTCAAGATGCGCGAACTGTGGGACGCGCAGGAGAAGAAGTCGCGCGACATTGTCGAGAAGGCCGGCGTCAAGGTCAGCGAGATCGACAAACAGCCGCTGATCGATGCGATGAAGCCGGTCTACGACAAGTATCTGTCGACGCCCGAGTTGAAAGACCTCGCGTCGCGTATCCAGGCAACCAAGTAAATTCGTTCGTGGCTAATGATGGCGCGTTGTCCGCGCCATCATCCGGGGGAGGCGCGCATATGAAACCATTTTGGCTCGCAATAGAGCGGCTGCTGTCAGGATTGGCGAAGCTTGCGCTGTGGGTCAGCGGCATCGGGCTGACCCTGATGACGGTGATCATCTTCTGGCAGGTATTTTCACGCTATATCCTCAACAGTTCGCCAAGCTGGACGGAACCCTTCTCGGTGCTTTTGATGGGTTGGTTCATCTTCCTGGGGGCAGCGGTCGGTGTTCGCGAGCGCACCCATCTGGGGTTCGATGTGTTGCTCTATTTCCTGCCGACCGCCGCCAAGGCGGTGCTGCGCAGCATTTCGGACATCGTCGTGCTCGCCTTCGGCGCCGGCATGATCGTCTACGGTGTCCAGCTTGCCAGGCTGACCTGGAACACGGTGATGCCGTCTCTTGCCTTCCCGGGCGGCGTCGGTTTCCTGCCGGTCATCCTGGGCGGCGCGCTTGTCTGCCTGTTTTCGCTTGAGCGGCTGGCCGGGCGGTTTGCCGGACTGCCGGTCGATGCTGATCAGTACGCCACGGGCGAGGAGGGTCTGTGATGGCACTGACGGTTCTGTTCGGCACCTTCGTCTTCCTGCTGATCATCGGCACACCGATCGCGTTCTGCCTCGGCGTCGCCAGCTTCGCGACGGTGCTGGTGCTGGACCTGCCGCCGCTCGTGGTGTTCCAGCGTCTCAACTCCGGCGTCAGCGTATTTTCGCTGATGGCCATCCCGTTCTTCATCTTCGCCGGCGACCTGATGGTGCGTGGCGGCATTGCCGCCAGGCTGGTGGCGCTGGCCGGTTCCTTGGTCGGTCACCTGCGCGGCGGGCTGGGGCAGGTCAACATCGCTGCCTCGACCATGTTCGGCGGCATTTCCGGCTCGGCCGTGGCCGATGCTTCGGCGGTCGGCGGGTTGATGATCCCGCAGATGAAGGCGCGCGGCTATGGCGTCGACTATGCCGTCAACATCACCTCCGTCGGCGCCATCATTGCGCTGCTGATCCCGCCCTCGCACAACATGATCATCTATTCAATCTCTGCCGGCGGGCGCATCTCGATCGCCGACCTGTTCACCGCGGGCGTCATACCCGGCTTGCTGCTGGCGCTGTCCCTGATGATCACCGCCTATTGGGTCGCCAGCCGTCGCGGCTATCCGACCGAGCCGTTCGCGGGTTTCGGCCGCGCATTGCAACTGCTTGTCGCCGCGATTCCAGGCCTGGTCCTGATCGGCATTATCTTCGGCGGCGTCCGCTCCGGCATCTTCACGGCCACTGAAAGCTCGTGCATCGCCATCGTCTACGCCTTCCTGGTGACGCTTGCCATTTACCGCTCGATGAGCTGGAACGACTTCGTCGCCGCCACAACGGCGGCGGTGCGCACGACGGCAATGGTGCTGATGATCATCGGCTGTGCTGCCGCCTTCGGCTGGCTGCTGGCCTATCTCAGGGTCCCTGCCGCGCTCGTCGCCTTTCTGCAGTCCGTGTCCGACAACAAGCTGGTCATCCTGCTGATGATCAATGTGGTGCTGCTCATCCTCGGCACGTTCATGGACATGTCGCCACTGATCATCATCACCACGCCGATCTTCCTGCCCGTGGTGATGGCCTATGGCGTAGACCCCGTGCATTTCGGCGTCATCCTGATCCTCAATCTCGGCATCGGCCTGTGCACGCCACCAGTGGGGGCGGTGCTGTTCGTCAGCTGCGCCATCGGACGGATCCCGATCTGGACGGCGATGCGCTCGATCTGGCCGTTCTACGGCGCGGCTTTCGTCGTGTTGATGCTTGTCACCTACATACCGGAGATTTCATTGTGGCTGCCGAGCCTGTTCCACTAGAGTTTTGACGCAATTCCGGACGGAAAACCGTTTCACGCTTTTCCGGGATTGCTTAAGGAGACCACCACGTGTCCGCTGCCGCAACCGACCTCAAGGTCGAGAGAAAACCCAAGCTGTCGGAAACCGTCGTCGCGGCGATCCGCAGGCAGTTGCAGGCGGGCGAGATTCAGCCTGGCCACAAATTGCCGACCGAGGGCCAACTGACCGAGACCTTCGGCGTCAGCCGCACCGTCATCCGCGAGGCCCTGGCCAAGCTTGCCGCCGATGGGCTGGTCGAGCCGCGCCAAGGCGCCGGCGTCTTCGTCACCGAGCACATCTCGACGATGTTCGGCGCGCTGGCCGCCGACATGGGCAGCAAGGATTCGATCGCGCTCAACGTGCTCGAAGTGCGGCTTGCGATCGAGATCGAATCGGCCGGGATCGCCGCCATCCGCCGCAACGCCGCGCAGGAGGCGGCGATCCAGGAAGCGTTCTTCGAGTTCGAGCGGCTGCTGCTCGCCAGCGAGCCGACCGGCCCGGCCGACCTCGCCTTCCACCGCGCGATCGCCAGCGCCACCAACAACCCGTTCTATGTCGAGATGCTCGACGTGCTCGGCCGGCGTGCCATTCCGTGCGACGTGACTTCTCCCTGGTCGACCGAGCTTGTGCAGTCCGACAGCTACCAGCGCGGGCTGCAGCGCGAGCATCTGGTGATCCTCAACGCCATTACATCGGGCGATGCCGAGGCTGCGCGTGAGGCGATGCGGAAACACCTCACCGCCAGCCAGCAGCGCTACCGCGAGCGCCTGCATGCGCGTCAGGCTTTCTACACCGACTCGGTCAAAGCCGCCGCTAGCGGCGAATAATCATCTCAAGTCAGGACTATAATGAGCCAGAGCCATACCGACTTCACCTCACGATTTGCCATCGATCCGGTCGCCGCCGCGGCGATGGGAACCGATGAGCTGCGTCACAATTTCCACATTGACGGCCTGTTCCAGCCCGGCCGCATCAGCCTGACCTACACCCATTATGACCGCATGATCGTCGGTGGTGCCGTGCCGACCGGCTTGCCGCTTCAACTGGAGGCGATCAAGCCGACTGGCACCAAGAACTTCCTCGACCGCCGCGAGCTGATCGCCGTCAACATCGGTGGGGCAGGCGTCATCGAGGCCGGCGGCCAGTCCTTTGAATTGCAGGCGCGCGACATGCTCTATCTCGGCATGGGAACAGCCGACGTGTCGTTCGCGTCGGCGGACAAGGGTGTGCCGGCAAAATTCTATCTGCTCAGCGCGCCGGCGCATCACGCCTGGCCCAGCCGGCTGATCCGCATCGGCAATGCCAAGCGCCTCGATCTCGGCAGCAAGGATGCCTGCAACGAACGCTCGATCTTCCAGTTCATCCATGCCGAGGGTGCAAAGACCTGCCAGCTGGTGGTCGGCATGACGCAGCTGGCGCCGGGCTCGGTGTGGAACACCATGCCGTGCCATGTGCATGACCGGCGCATGGAGGCCTATCTCTATTTCGACCTGGCCGAGACGGCGCGCGTCTTCCACTTCATGGGCGAGCCGGACGAAACGCGCCATCTGGTGGTGCGCAACGAGGAAGCGGTGCTGTCGCCGGGCTGGTCGATCCATTCGGGCGCCGGCACCTCCAACTACGCTTTCATCTGGGCGATGGCCGGGGACAATGTCGACTATACCGATGTCGATCCGGTAAGCTTGGACGATCTGCGGTGAGCGACCTCTCCGCCTTCAGCCTTGCCGGAAAGCGCATTCTGGTGACCGGCGCCAACACCGGCATCGGCCAAGGCATCGCGGTGTCGATCGCACGCGCCGGCGGCGTGGTGATCGGCGTCGGCCGCTCGTCGATGGACGATACGGCAAGCAGGGTCGCCGCTTTGGGCGGACAATTCGAGGCGGTCAGCGCCGATCTTGCCGATACGTCGTCAGCAGGTCCGTTGCTCGACCGTATCTGGGAGGAAAGCGGTCCGCTCGACGGGCTGGTCAACAATGCCGGGATCATCCGCCGCGCCGATGCCGTCGATCTCAGCGAGACCGATTGGGACGACGTCATGGACCTCAATTTGAAGACGGCTTTCTTGCTCTGCCAGTCCTTTGCCAGGCGTGTCCTGGCCGGCGGGCGCCAGGGAAAGATCGTCAACATCGCCTCGGTGCTGAGTTTCCAGGGTGGCATCCGGGTCGCGTCCTATACCGCCTCGAAGCATGGCGTGCTCGGCATCACCCGGCTGCTCGCCTGCGAATGGGCGCGAAAGGGCATCAACGTCAACGCCATCGCGCCGGGCTATATCGAGACCAACAACACGCAGGCGCTGCGCGCCGATCCCGACCGCAGCGCCGCCATCCTGGCGCGCATACCGGCCGGCCGCTGGGGCGAAGCGGCAGACATTGGCGATGCCGCCGTGTTCCTACTGGCGCCGGCGTCGAACTACATGCATGGCGCGGTGGTGCCGGTGGATGGCGGCTGGCTGGCGCGTTGAGGAGAGAAGAAGATGACCGCAAAGATTTTCGCGCATGCCGGCGAGGGCGCGTGGACGGCGACGCCGGACGGCAACAGGCGACGCGTTCTCCTGCACACCGATGAATTGATGATGGTCGAATTCGGCTTCGACAAGGGTGGCGTCGGTGCCCTGCATTCGCACCCGCATGTCCAGGCAAGCTACGTCGCCGAGGGTCGCTTCGAGGTGACCATCGACTGCCGGACCGAAATCCTTGCGGCCGGCGGCAGTTTCATCGTGCCCTCCGGTCTGGTGCACGGCGTCAAGGCGCTCGAAGCGGGGCGGCTGGTCGACAGCTTTACGCCGCATCGGTCCGATTTCCTCGCTTAACGGTGGGAGATCGAGCAGGGAAGACCCGCGCCCCTGAAGAGGCGCGGGTTGTTGCCTGGGCGCTTGCGGCGCCGCGGTACTCAAGACATGACCGCAGGATGCGGAAGCTGCCGCATGATGGTGAAGATAGTCTTAATGCGCGGATGGTCGTGATGGCTGGGCGGCTGCATTCGGTCAGGTGATGTGCCGGAGCAGGCTGAAAAGCCGCTCGAACGTCTTGCCGTAGGGCGGGCGCAGCAAGGCCCCGGCGCTCAGGCGGGATTGATGGAAAACCGGCTTCTCCTTGCTGAAGGTGCGGAAGCCCCATTCGCCGTGATAGGCGCCCATGCCGCTGGCGCCGACGCCGCCGAAAGGCTGGTTCTCCTGCACCAGATGCAGCATGCAGTCGTTGATGGTGACGCCGCCGGCGACCGTCTCATGCAGGATGCGTTGACGATTGCCGTTGTCGCGGCCGAACCAGTAAAGCGCCAACGGCCGGTCTGCCCGGTTCACATGGCCGATCGCCTCGTCGATCCCGTTATATTCGACGATCGGCAGCACCGGCCCGAAAATCTCTTCGCGCATCAACCGCAGGTTTGCACCGGCGTTGCGGACCAGGGTTGGCGGCAACTTCCGGCTTGTGGCACCAAGTTCCTCTCCGGCCGGGTTGATCTCGGTGACTTCGGCGCCGGCATCGCGCGCCTCGACGATCATGTCGCGCAGGCGCTTGTGGTGCCGGTCGCTGATAATGGCGGTATAATCGGGGTTGTCGCGCAAGGTCGGGTAGAGCTTCGCGATCGCCATTGCGAGCTTGGCAGCGATCGTTTCTGCCTGTCCCTTCGGCACCAGCAGATAGTCGGGTGCGATGCAGGTCTGCCCGGCATTCAATAGCTTGCCATAGGCGACGCTGGATACCGCCGCGTCGAGATCGCATGACGGATCGAAGATCGCCGGCGACTTGCCGCCGAGTTCGAGCGTAACCGGGGTCAGGTTGGCGGCCGCCGCGATCGCGACCTGGCGTCCGACCGATGTCGAGCCGGTGAACAGCAAATGATCGAAAGGCATCGACACGAAGGCCTTTCCCATCTCCGCATCGCCGGTGATGACGCTGAGCTCATCGGGTGCGAAATGCTCGGCAACGAGTTTGGCCAGCAGCGCCGAAAATGCCGGCGTCAGTTCGGAAGGTTTTATGAGCACGCGGTTACCGGCGGCAAGGGCGGCGGTCACCGGCGCGACAGCGAGCTGGAAGGGATAGTTCCAGGGCGATACGATGCCGACGACACCGAGCGGCTGCGCGATGAGGCGATTTCTGCCCGGCAGGAACGGCATGGTCGTGGCAACGCGACGTTCGCGCATCCAGCCCCGGAGATGGGACAGCGCGTGGCGGATGCCGGCGCGCACCACGAACAGTTCCGCAAGCCGCGTCTCGTGTGCCGAGCGGCCGCCGAAGTCGGCGTCGATCGCCGCACAGATCTCGGCCTCATGCCGCTCGGTCAGCGCCAGTAGGCGCTTCAGGCGGTCCTTGCGGACGCCAATTTCGGGAAAGGGCTGCGTCTCGAAGGCGGCTCGCTGCAACCGGAACCGCTCGCCGAGAACATCCTGTCTGGTCTGCAGCATCGCGCCCTCCCTGGCTTGCTGAGCCGAGCTTACATCGTGGTGCGTGAGGGAACCAGCGGGGTGCGGGTGCCCTTGGGGAAGGCCCGCCCTTGCTCGATGCCGCCGATCGGTTGGCCTGTTATACTGACCTGTTCCTGTTGTGGTCCGATGCCTGCTGCGCTAAGGCAAGGTGCCCATGCGGAGAGTCGTTTTGACCGGTTTCCACATCCTCTCCAATTCACGAAATGTCGGCTCGGTGTCTGCCTGATGCAAGCGCGGGCGACGAGCATCTTGGCCGTGGGCCCCAAGCGGCGGGTTTTGCACTGGGTGGCGCTGATGCAAGATCGGGTCGCCGTATTGTGCAAGCGGAATTGCCGATGAAGGGCGCTCACAGGCTTGAGGTTGCGTTCGGTGCGGCCACGCGGAGGGTCGTGCGGGAGTTTCAGCGGCTGGTGCCGCTGTCCCTGAAACGGCGCATGCAAACACGCACATACGCACGCGCGACGCCGGCCAACAGAATTTTCATCTCGGGCTGTGCGCGCAGCGGGACGACACTGACACAGCGGCTGATGAGGTGTTTCGAGGACACTTTCGTCCATCCGCCCGAAGCGCGATACACAATCCTGGACATGCTGGACCGGCCGGAATCCAACCTTGTCGTCAAGCGCGATGCGCGCAGCTTTGCGCATTTGGCGAAGCTGCCTGCGTCCATTGGCTTGATTTACTGCGTGCGCCACCCATTCGACACGCTGACAAGTTCGCATCCGCAAACACGCAACGAGCGTCGGTTCCACGTCACGCCGCATCGCTGGCTGGCCGAATACGATGCGCTGATAAAGCTGAAGAAGGCACAGCCGCACAGGCAGATACTTTTTGTCCACTACGAAGACATGGTCGGCGCGCCCGATGCCATGCAGGAGAGGATCGCGCAGTCGTTCGGGCTGACGCCGCGGGTTCGCTTCAGCGAGGATCCGGACAATCCGATTCGGGTGACATCATTGAGAAAATGGGAAAGCAATGAAGAATTGCGGACCTATCTCAGGGGCCTGTCGCCGGCATTTCTCGCCCGCGTCGGGCGCTTCTGTGCCGAGTTCGGGTACGACATGGCGGTAAGCGCGCCGACCACGGACGCTCCGTGATGCAGGCGGCTGTCATCGCGACAGAAGAGCAGGATCCCAAGCGGCGCGTCCTGAAGGACGTGTTCGGCTTCGATGATTTTCGCCCCGGCCAGGCCGATGTCATGGATGCGCTGCTGGCCGGGCGGCATGTGATGGCTGTCATGCCGACGGGCGCCGGAAAATCGCTCTGCTACCAGGTGCCGGCGCTGGTTCTGGGCGGGCTCACCATTGTCGTTTCGCCGCTGGTGGCGTTGATGCAGGATCAGGTCGCCGCCTTGCGCCTTGCCGGCGTGGCGGCCGACACGATCAACTCCTCGATCGACCGCGACGCCAATATCGCCGCCTGGCGACGCGTCGCTTCGGGCCAGACGCGCCTGCTCTACCTCGCGCCGGAGCGGCTGATGAGCGAACGGATGCTCGACGCGCTGGCCAGGCTCGATATCAGCCTGATCGCCGTCGACGAGGCGCACTGCATCTCGCAATGGGGCCCGGCGTTCCGGCGCGAGTATGAGGACCTGTCGCGGCTGCGCGGCATTTTCCCCAATGTGCCGATCATCGCGCTGACCGCGACCGCCGACGAGAGCATGCGCACCGACATCGAAGCCCGGCTGTTCGCCGAGCGTGTCGAAACCCTGGTGCTGGGCTTCGACCGGCCGAATATCAAGCTTGCCATCGAGGCCAAGCAGGATAGCAAGCGCCAGTTGCTGCGCTTCGTCGAGCGTCATCCCGGCCGCAGCGGCATCGTCTACTGCCTGTCGCGCAAGAAGACAGAAGAGATGGCAGCCTTCCTCGAAAAGAACGGCGTCACCGCGCTCGCCTATCATGCCGGCATGAGCAAGGAGGCGCGTGATGCGAATCAAAACGCTTTCATGACTTTGTCCGGTGTCGTCATGGTGGCGACCATCGCCTTCGGCATGGGCATCGACAAGCCTGACGTCGCCTATGTCTTCCACACAGATATGCCGGGCAGCCTGGAGGCCTACTACCAGGAGATCGGCCGCGCCGGCCGCGACGGGCGGGATGCGGAAGCGCATATGCTGTTCGGCCTTGGCGACATCCGTATGCGGCGGCTGTTCATCGACGACGAGGATGCCGCCGTCGAGCACAAAAGGCGTTCGCATCGCCGGCTCGACACGCTGATCGGCTATTGCGAGACGGCGCAGTGCCGCCGCCAGGTGCTGCTGGGCTATTTCGGGGAGGAAGCGCAGCCTTGCGGCAATTGCGACACCTGTCTCGACCAGGCGCCGCGCGCCGATGGCGGAGCGGAAGCACGGACCATCCTGGCGGCCATCGCACAGAGCGGCGAACGTTTCGGTGCCGGCCATGTCATCGACATTCTGCTCGGTCATGAAACCGAGAAGGTGCTGGCCAGGAACCACCAGAGGCTCGCCAGCTTCGGCAGCGGGCTGGCGCACAAGAAGGATTTCTGGCTGTCGCTGATCCGGCAGCTCGCCGCGGGCGGTTTCCTGGAGCCGGATCCGAGCGGCCATGGTGGTCTCGCCATCGCCGAAAAGGGCCATGCACTCGGTCGTGGCGAGATGCCGTTCCACTATCGTGTAGAGGTGCGCAGCCGCGCCTTGCGCAAGATGCGAGCGGCCGAGGGTATGAACGCGGAAGGCGTGGATGCATCTCTGCTGGCCACGCTCAAATCCTTGCGCCTGCGCCTGGCCAAAGAGCGCCAGGTGCCTGCCTATGTCGTATTTTCCGATCGCACGCTGATCGACATGGCCGAGCGCCGCCCGCGCGATCTCGACGCTTTCGCCGAAGTGAATGGCGTGGGCGCGGCAAAGCTGAAGGAGTTCGGGCAGGTTTTCTTGAGCGTGATTGCGGGGCATCAATTCGATGGCTCGGACTGAGGATTGCGAGACTGGTCTGCTCGACGACAGGACGGTCGCCACGCAGCAGATGGGGCGCCCGTCATTGCGCCACCCTAGTAGCGGGCGCTCATCATTGGATGCCTCGTGAGATGATCGCGAACACGTTTGCGACGCTTCTCCTGATCTGCTTTGTTGCCGTTGTGCTCTTCCTTTCGGAAAACCACTGTGGCCCGAACAACAGGTCCGGATGGTGATAATCGTGGCGGTTGATAGGATGACCACGACGGCGATCTGAGCAAAGCGACGCCGAAACCAGAGCCGCGTCTTGGTTTCGCAGATCGCAGATCGTTAGACTCGTCGCAACGCGCGGACGCATTGCCGATCACAGCGGCGGGCGCTTCTGGCCGTTAGGTCCGGTTGGCATAGGCGCGTTGCGCCTGTGCGCTCTTGCAGAGCTGATCCAATTTGTCGCGGATCCGATCGTTATCAAGCAATAGCTTGGCGCGTGGGAACCCTCTTTTGCGAAGCTCCCATTCGATGACCTGCCACCCTTCGTAGTCGCCGGATTCCACAAGTTTCCCGGCCTCGCGCCACATACGCGCGTCACGCTCTCGGGACACGGCTTTTCTCCCATGCTCTTGCGCCGAGCATACAGGAGGTCGGACTGATACGCGAAATGCCTATCGCGTTCCGTCAAATTACGGGCTCGCGCCCACTCTTTGACGAGCTCTCGGTAGTGCGCAATTTGAATTTAAGTCAGCATTTTGGTTTCGGCATGCGCGTCCCACTAACGTTTCCATTCCCTACTGATCAAGACTTGAAACCCGCTATCCTAAGCCTTTTGGAGCAATGTTATTTTTTGCAATGCAAGACCAGGGTAGCTTAAAGGAGTGCTGAAATGGCAACCGAAAGCACAGGGCAAAACAAGCAGGTTCCGGAGGCCAAAGCGCGCCGCGACTTTCTGAAGAAGGCTGGCCGTTTCGCGGCCGTGACGCCGCCAGCCATAACACTTCTGCTCGGCACAAGTTTGAACTCTGAGGCGGTGGCCAAATCAAGTGGATCACGTCCCGGTAAAGGATCAGGTGACAAGAATCACGTTCACGTAGGCTCCTCCAATAGCGGCTATAAGTTCGGGCGAGGTCAGTCCGACAACCAGCGCGGCGGATCCGACAATGCCGGTGGCGGTGCCCACGGGGGCTCAAGGTCCGGCGATCCCAACTAAACGCGCCGGGATAGCGAACCACACTGCGATCATGTCTGCTTTCCTTTCCCATCTGGGGCATCATTCCTAGGCGGCTGTGTTACAGTGCCGCCATAGCAAGGCCCGTCGCTCACCCTCAACAGCGGCGGGCTTTTTTGTAGGCACGAGATAGTGTCCTGAAGGTTCTGCAAAAAGTTTTGGAGAGAGAACGGTCGTTGCGCTGAGGCGAAAGCGGCCATGGCACGCTGGTGACGTTGCAATCACCGATTCCCGTGGAAGGGGAAGTGCCATGACCAATCGAGAAGCTAGACTGAGCAGGGGTGAGTTGAAAGCGTTGCTGTTGTCGGATGAGGACGGGTTTCGCAAGGCGTTGCAGCTTGTCGTGCAGGAGGCTCTGGAGGCCGAGATGACGGAGGCGATCGGGGCCGGCAAAGGGGAGCGGACGACAGAGCGGATTGGCTATCGGTCCGGCTATTACGAGCGCAAGCTGGTGACGCGGGTTGGGGTTCTGGAGCTGCGGGTCCCGCAGGATCGGGCGGGCCGGTTCTCGACGGAGTTGTTTGAGCGCTACCAGCGTTCGGAGAAGGCGTTGGTGTCGGCGCTGGTCGAGATGTACGTGCAGGGCGTTTCGACCCGCAAGGTGAAAGCGGTGACGGAGGAATTGTGCGGCCACGCTTTCTCGGCCTCGACGGTGAGCGAGGCGACGGTGCGGCTGGATGAGGCGCTGAAGGCGTTCTTTGAGCAGCGGCTCACGGAAGGCTATCCGTATCTCATTTTGGACGCGCGCTACGAGCGGGCTCGCGAGGCGGGCGTGATCGCCAGCCAGGCAGTGCTGGTGGCGATCGGCGTGGATTGGGAG
>NZ_JAMYUT010000034.1:0-71789 GCF_040323235.1 Mesorhizobium sp. M0051 | reverse complement strand
GACACAGTTCGCCGTCGTCTTCGGCGAAAGGTTCGTCAGCCAATGACGAGAACCGGCCTCATGCACAAAATTCCTGACAGTCCCCCGGCGCGGCTCTGAACGCGCCGCCTTTCGCGCATGCAGCTCAGAAATTCATCGATACTCTCCTCGAGTATCGAGTACTCCATCTTGATCACGATCGGACCGCTCCTGGGCTTCAAAGGGAGGGCCAGTTCTGGTGGCCTGAAGTTGCCGGCCGCTTGATCCGATTCCTCCCATAGCCGCACCGGCAATAGCTTTCCCACAGCCGCGACCAGCAACAGTGCCGCTGCAGCACCTTCCAAAGCCCACGTCAGCGAATAGTACTGCGCGACAGCACCCCAGATCCAGCTACCCGCTGCCATGCCGCCGTAGGTCAGGGCGTAATAGATGGACAGGGTGCGACCAACGACCCACCTTGGGCTTGCCAACTGCACACACACGTCGGTTCCGTGACAACCCAGCCAGCGCCACCGATTGCAAGCGCGATCGCCGCCACAGCCACCGACGATGTGAGGGCCATCAAAAGGCAGCACGTTGCGCAAGCAACGGATGCGAGCGTGATCAATCGGTTCTGGGACGTGATGCGTCTCAAGTAGCTGCTGCCAATGCCGGCGATGAAGGCGCCTGTGCCGAAGCCGGCCAATAGCACGCCGTACACAATTGGCCCTCCCGCCAGTTGGTCGCGAACCAGGAGGGGGAGCAGAGCAAGGATCGAGATGCTTGACAGCCCGAACAGGGTTGCCGCACAATCGCCACTCTGATCTCTGAGGATATCGCCGTGAATCGCATGCCATCATGAATGGCCGTCGTCATCCGCTCGCGCGGAAGAGGCGAAGAGCGAACTTGCCACTGTGAGCGCAGAACAGCGCTCAACGGGACCAGGTCACTTAGCGCAGCGAGGGCGAAAGCCGTAAGGGGGGCCCAGCAAAGCTAAGATTACACCGCCCAGCGCCGGTCCTATGCTGCGAACCACGTTGTACCCCACCGACATCAGCGTCACTGCAGCGGGTATGTCGCGCTTTTCCAGGATATCGCCGACCGAGGCGTGCCAGGCTGGATCGTTCAAGGCAAAGCCGCATCCGGCCAAGAAACTCAGTCCCAGGATCAGCCATGGACTAGCAAAGCCCAGTCCCACAGAGAGTGCCAGCGCCGTGGATGCCAGTGCGATCAGGCAGTGTCCGGCAAGCATCACGCCGCGGCGGCTGAAGCTGTCTGCAATGGCTCCAGCAAGGATCGACAAGAAGAACGCGGGCAGTGTCGATGCAGCCTGTACGAGCGCAACCATCAGATCGGAGGCTGAAATCGTGGCCATGAGCCAGCTTATAGCCACGCTCTGCACCAGCCAGCCAAGGCTGGATATCTGCGTGGCTGTCCAGATAGAACGAAAGACCGGGTTGTGAAGAGGGATCAGTGTGTTTGCCGCAAAGCGCGGAGGATCTTGACGCCGCATCACTTCTCACCTCCACTGGGTGTCGTTCTTCCGCTCATTTGCTTACAGCGCACTGACTGCGTCACAACGAAGTTCCGAGATCGCGCTCGCAACAAGGACAATGTGGCATCCACGGTGCTGATGCGCGTTGAGGTACCAACCTGGCCGTTAGCTGATGGGTCCGCAGCCCGCTTGGTGCGGTCAGTTCTGCCCTGCGACTCTTGGCTTTGGACGGTGCTAGCGCCCCGATGGCCGGCTTGTCAAACTGCCGTAGTGCCAGCACATCCATCCCATCTGTTGACCGCGATCTCCGACGAGGTCGAGCAGGTCAACGGCAAATCTGGGTATTTCCGCTTCCGGTCGAGCGCGTGGCCATCGTCCGGAAACCCGAAGACGTTCATCACCCATGCGACCACGCGCCCGAGACGATGCGACACGGCGGTAGCGGTTCACCAGAGGACGTGCGTTCTACTCAGCAGGAACATTGTTCTGCCGATCGTCGGCTGCGCCAGCCGCCACGTTCGGCGCCAGAGTTCTTGCACCCGTCATTGGACTCCCGCTTTGCAGGTTTCGCCTAGGGCCTGCATCAGGTCATCGATAATGTCCTGAGGATGTTCAAGCCCTACAGAAATTCGCAGCAATCCGCCTGGCGCTTTGGACTTCGCACCTTCAACGGATGCGCGATGCTCTATCAGAGAATGCGTCCCGCCAAGGCTTGTCGCCCGGACAACAATCTTCAGGCGGCCGGCCACGGCCATTGCAGCATCGGCTCCGCCCTCGACGATAAAGGATAGCATCGCTCCGTAATGGCTCATTTGCCGCGTAGCAAGATCGTGTCCCGGATCAGTTTGCAGACCAGGAAAGAGCACTTTTTCGACGCGCGGATGAGACGCCAGGGCCTCGGCCACTTTCTGGGCGCCTTCGCAATGGGCGCGCATGCGGACCGGCAATGTCTGCAGGCCCCGCAACGCCAGCCAACAGTCGAAGGGCGCTGCGACGCTGCCCTTGTGTTTCTGGACCATCCGCAATGGGCGACCGAGGGGTGACGCGTTTGGGACAATGACGACACCGGCCATCAAATCCGAGTGGCCGCCAATGTACTTTGTCGCCGAGTGCATCACCGCGTCTGCCCCGATTTCGAGTGGCAGTTGAAGCACTGGGGTGGCCCACGTATTGTCCACCACCGCCAAGGCGTTTGCCTCGTGCGCGATTGCGCAGATGGCCGCAATGTCGACAACGCGGATCATCGGGTTTGACGGCGTCTCGATCCAGACGAGGCCAGTCCGCTTCGATGTCACCGCGGCGCGCAAAGCGTCCAAATCGCGCATGTCGACTGGGGCAAAGTCGAAGCGAGACCCAATGTCGGTCTCTTCGATCAGCGAACGAATGCCGAAATACATGTCATCCGGCAGAACGATCCGACCCGCCGACGGATGGCTCTCGAAAACTGCAGCGATTGCGGCCATGCCCGAAGCGAAGGCGATGCCGTCTTCCCCTCCCTCAAGCCTCGCCATGGCCGCCTCGAACGCATTGCGTGTAGGATTTCCATCCCTTGTGTATTCGAAGCCGGACGGAAATGACCCGTTGGCGCCGCGTTCGAACGTCGTGCTGGTGTGCAGCGGCATGGATACGGCCCCCGTCAACGCGTCGACCCCTCGGCCGCAGTGGATCGCCTTCGTCTCAAAACGCATCGGTCATTTCCTTCCTGACGGGCAGTTGCAATTTCGCCCCGGTCATTATACTGACCGCAATAGGTGAGCCGAGGTCCTAAGTCAATATAATGACCGATCTTACGACAGCGATGGGTTCCGAGCAGGTGCTTGGCAAAGCGATAGCGGTTCGAATCCGAGACTTGAGGCGCGACCAAAATCTGACCCTGGATCGACTGGCAAAACTGAGCGGGTTGTCCAAGGGAACCGTCGTCTCGCTGGAGCAAGGCAAGGCGAACCCCAGTATCGGCATACTTTGCCGACTGGCGGCGGCGTTTTCGCTCTCGGTGGCCGATTTGTTGAATGACGATCCTTCCACAGTTCGCCTTCCTATTGAGCGGACAGAGACGAGGACGCTTTGGACAAGCGCCAAGGGAAGCTTTGCACAACTTCATTCATCGACCTCGGGGCGCACGATGTTCGAACTGTGGAGCTGGGTCATTATGCCGGGCGACGTGTTTTCCGCAGATGCTCATAGTCCGGATACGCGCGAGCTGATCTCGGTCAGTCAGGGTGCCCTGAGCGTTGTGGTAGGTACCCATGTGGTCATTTTAAGCGAAGGCGAGAGTGCGCGGCTTGTCACTGATCAACCGCACGCATACGCGGCGGCATCTGATGTGCCCGCCCATTTCTCGATGGCGGTGCTTGAGCGTGGTGGACACCGAGATCCGGGGCACTCGTCGACGGCAGCGAAGATTCAGGGGCCCGTTCCGTAAGGCTCCGCCGATCACTAACAACCGCACATTCGCGACAGGAGATAAACCGTTGTACGTTCCGCCTCATTTTGCCGTCCCTGATCAGAACGCCCTGTTCGAGCTTATCGACAAACACCCGCTCGGTATCCTCGTCACCCAAAGCAAAGGCACACTGGACGCGAACCACCTCCCCTTCGAGCTTGACCGCTCGAAGGGAGACAAGGGCGTCCTCAATTGCCATGTCGCTCGCAAGAACCCAGTCTGGCAGGAAGTCGCCAATGGCGATGAGGTTCTCGTAATCTTCCGTGCGGCCGACGCTTACATCTCGCCGAACTGGTATCCGAGCAAGCATGAATTCCACAAGCAGGTGCCGACGTGGAACTATCTCGTCGTCCATGCCCACGGACGCATCACTGTCCGGGATGATGAGCGGTATGTGCGCCGCAACGTGGCGAAGCTCACTCATATGCAAGAAACCTCGCAGCCGGTCCCATGGAAGATGGGCGACGCGCCGAAGGACTTCATCGACACGATGGTCAAGGCAATCGTCGCCCTGGAGATCGAGATCACCGGCCTGGTTGGGAAATCAAAACTCAGCCAGAACAAAGAGGTGCGCGACATTCAGAACCCTGGTGAAATGCTGCGTGCCCAAGGGGCCATTGCGATGGGAGAAGCGATGCTCGCGGCTGCGGCGGCCAAATCCCAATAGCATGTGTCTTGTCCCGACAAAGCCGCTGGTGCCGGCTTCCGACGGGTCACCTAGCCCGCCTTGACGCACGGCAATAGCTTTTGACGGCCTGAAGCGACGCTGTGGTCACCGTTGTGATACTTTTCCACGCGCCTGGTCAGGCGGCAAGATTGCTCCGTCGTGACCGACGGGTTCGTTTCAGGCGCCTGCGCCCCCTCGTATGCCCGCGACCAGCCGCGCAGCGGTTTTGAATGAGGCGCAATCGCACGCGTTTCGAAGCCACGTACCTTGGGCGGCAAGCTCGACCATGCGCTCGACGCAGCTCCAAGTGCGGCGCCGTCAACGATCTCCTTGAACCTGCGGAACTTGCCCGAAAGCACTTCTCTTACGGGAGATGATTGGCTTTGTCGCCGAACCGACTGATGGAGATGGTGGCGGCGCCGCCGTAGCGATCAGACCCGCCTTGCAGCGCAATGGCTACCCGGGCGCGACTGGGAGATGCGGGCGGGACTGTGGAGCTGCGGAGACGGAGCGGATCGGCATGGAGCCGTGACCGCTTGCGATCTGGCTCTGGAACGAGTTAAGGAAGCGCGGACTTCCGATCGTGTCAAGCGCCGCCCTCTCGATGATGCCGGACAAATCGGGCCGCCACGAGCGGCGGGCCTTGCTCAGATCGGACGGACCGGATGGTTTAAGCAGGTTCGCATCAAGAGCCACGGCACCTGTGTCGTGCGGGTGCTGCTGTCGGCACGTGACCTTCTCGTCAGCCTAGTAGGCAAAATCGAGAACAGATGCCTGGGCTTCTTAAGGCCTTCGGCGTCATATTCGGCAAGAAGATCGATGCCCAGGTGATCCTACACATGCTCAGGATACAGGCGACGCAGGTCTACCATGATCCGCTGCGAGCCGGCATCAACGAAGTGCAGGAACTGTCGAAGACACATGAAGCGATCGCCAGGGCCAAGACCGAGATCCAGCACCGCATGCTGACACACTACCTGCCGCTGTATTTTCCCGAGATCGATCGCTTCCGGGGGAACAGCCGCAGCGATTGGTTCTTTGCCTTCCTCCATGCCTTTCCGACCCCAGCAAGCATCACGGCGCTGACGAAGGAGGAGTTTGTGGCAGCAGCTTGGGATGTCGTCGGCCGCAAGGTCAGCAAGACACAGATTCTGATGGATATTTTCGAGACGGCGCGCCCATCGATCGGATTGCCGCTGCCACTTGATGCGCCTGCCATTCGCATGTTCCGGATGGTCATTGACGAAGCACGCAGCCTGATCCGGCAGATCGAAGCACAGGCCGACGATCTGCTGCGGCACAGCCAGGATTATCAGCTCCTGCGACAAATCCCGGGCATCGGACCGATCAAGGCATTGACCGTCATTGCCGAGGCCGGCGATCTTCGCCGCTTAGGTCATCATCGCCAGTTTCTAAAGTTCTGCGGGCTGGACCTCTCGACACAGAAGTCCGGTCAATATCGAGGCCAGACCCTAGCATTCCTAAGCATACTGACCAGGGCGACCTCGACCCCCCCCCTAATCACAGCGGTGAGCTCGCAGGCGGGGTCGATGAACACTATTGATTGGCCGAGCTTGAGCGGCATCTCTATCACATTGATAGCCTATTAGGCTGGTCCGGCGTTTGATCGGACCCATGATCCATCCGAGCAGCTTGTGAGGGATGCAGCCGAACCAGGCGCTGCTCCCACAGTCTTAGCAGGTCCTCCATCAGAGCTTCATGCACAGCTTGATCCGGCGCAATTATATTGAGGTGATCGCTTAACACGGCTTCGCCCTCAATCCGCATCAGCAGATTAAACAGGTCGTTTGAAATTCGCACACTGTCAATGCTGGAGTGGTTCGGAATAATCTCGCAGACAGTCTCCTGATGATCTCGCGCTGTGTAAGCACGGGTTTGATGGAGGGAGACTGAGGGAGGCAATGAAATCGCAAGCGCAGTCCAATCCTGCAGCGTTGCAGCCCGTTTTTTTACTAGGAAGGGCCCGACCACAAGTCCATCCAGCTCTGTCGTCAAAAATGTGGCAATCGCGTCTGCAACCGTATCCACGATCGGTTCAGCATTGTTGTTAAAGGACGTATTGAGCAGAATTGGAGTGCCTGTCCGCTTCTTGAACGCATTGATGACCTCCCAGTAAGCGGGGTTGGCATCGCGCGATACTGTTTGCAGCCGAGCCGTACCGTCGACGTGCGTAATGGCACCCAACAAGGCGCGCTTTGAGTCACGCACGCGAACGACGAAATTCATGAATGGAAATTCGTGCTTACCGTCCGGGAGGTCGAAAAATTCGCTCGCATCCTCTTCCAGCACAGATGGTGCGAAAGGCCTATAGCCTTCGCGCTTCTTGACCATGGCATTGATCCGGTCCTTGTTTGCAGCGGGCCGAGGGTCGGCAAGAATGCTGCGGTTGCCCAGCGCACGTGGCCCAAACTCCGAACGACCCTGCACCCAGCCGATCACGGCGCCGTTGGTGATCCAGTGGGCTGCACTGCTCGCTACGTCATAAGAGCGTTCAACCTCGAGATGTCCGGACCATGCATTCAGTTCCTGTTCCACGGCGCGGTCGCTCCCGAGATCAGGACCCCAATAGACCTCCTGCAGTCGCTCACGCGGCGCGGGGCGGCCCATCTCGTTAGAGACTATCAGCGCAGCTCCCAATGCGCAGCCAGCGTCGTGAGACGCGGGTTGCACGAAGATGTCTTCGAAAAGCCCTGAATACAGCAGCTTGCCGTTCATCGTGCAGTTGTGGGCTACCCCTCCCGCCAGACACAACCGCTTCATGCCGGTGGCCTCACGGTGGTGCCGGAGAATGTGGAACACGATCCGCTCAAGCGCTTCCTGCAGTGACGCACTCACATCTCGATGCTGCTGGGTGAAAGGCATTCCCTTTCGCCTGATCTCGATGTTGCGGAGCAACGCCGGACCGATGCGGTCGAGGTGAACACGGTAGCCACCGTTGGCGGAGAGCTCGTAGAACTGCTCGAAGAGCTCGCGATAGGGAGCGGGGTCGCCATAGGGCGCGAGTCCCATTACCTTATACTCGTCGAACATGCCGTAGCCGAGACAGCGGATCGTCTCGAGATAAAACAGCCCAAGAGAATTGTCCTCCGGGAAAGCCTCGATTTGCGTAATTTCTGTGCCAGACCCTACCGCCACAAGGCCCGACAGGAAATCACCACAGCCATCAATCGCTAGAATGAGACTTTTTTCGAAGCCCGACATTGCAAAGGCGCTCACGGCGTGCGCCTGATGATGACCTACGAATGAAATACGCGAACTGTCCAACTTAGTGCCAAACTCACGCGCTAACAGGTTCTGCACCAACATTTTAGCATCCAACGGAGTGGAGAGAATGTCCGGTTGGGAAGCGGACATACCTTCAAGCATGGCGTTGGCATAGGGCTCGCTGGCGTAGACCGCGACACGATCAATGTCGCTGAGCTGAACCCCGGCCGTCGAGAGACAGTATTGAATCGAACCACTTGGCAGCTTGTTCGAGTGCTTGATTCGATTGAGGCGTTCCTCTTCTACGGCGGCTATCACCTTTCCGTCTCGGACGAGCACCGCGGCGCCATCGTGCATAAAGGCGTTCGGACGCTCGAATCGGTTTTCATGGACTTGGTCAAGTCCGCCGCTGATTCCTAGACACAGCATTTCTTTCTCCAAATAGTAACGGGGAAGCCAAATTGGCCTACCTCGACTGTTTCCAACTAAATAGGCCGTGTTGTCGCCTGCAGCTGCGACCGCCCGTCAGGCATCAGCGGCATCGAAGAAAGCCTCATAAACGATAAATGAGATGCTTCGACTGTGACACCTACGGTGCCATCACGCCGAGAGCTTGGCTGGATCATCCAATCCTGAGCGGCTGCTGACATGTATCCGGCGCTGTCGTTTTCATCGGCAGAACCAACTTGCGATGCCGCCTGTTCTTGGGAAGGGCGGCCGTCGACGAATAACAGTACCGCCCCCGTGAACTGGCCCGATTTCATTCTCCGAAGCGACCATGGTCGCACCGCCCGACATTGTCGGCCAGTTGCAACTCACTTTCTCGGCACGACCTCCACTGCACGTCAGGGCGCATCGAAGATTTTCTCCTTTGGATTATTCCTAAGGCAGCTTTCGTCACGCGATAGAGCAGCGTGTGATTGGTGCGTGAGGCTCTTTTTTTGTCCATGCACGATTCCGGAAGAGTGATGAAATCGATTGTTTTGATCAAAGTCATCCACGCTATGAATAACAGCCGCAGCACATGCGTTTTCAAAGCGCTTCAGGCTTCCCGGATGGCTACTCCGATGTGAAGCGCATGGCATTCCAAGCGCTCTGTTAACCAAACGATGAGTATCGGCGTCGACCCTCATTGCCTTCGTCTTCGCGACTCCGTGACAGCGGCCGGCATTGTGTTTGTAGGGCATCGGGCGAAGATCATGTCGATCGGCCATCTCGCCTGCCTATCGGCAAACCCTTGAACAATGATCCACGCACCAGCGCGATTGTGATCACGAGCGCCTCTGAGCTCGGGAGGTTCGGTTTTCTGAGGGTTCCTGGGTCTCCGAAGCGATGGAGGTAGCTAGCCTTCCTGGTGCTATACGGTTGTGCTCTTCATGGAGTGGACGCATTTGCGTCTCGAAAGCGGTTCTTCAGTGGAACCGGCGCCAAGGCCCGTCTGTGGTCGTTCAGAACACGGGGTGCCGTCTCCAAACCGGATATTGGAGCGGGCAGCCGCCGGAATTTGACCCATGGAAATGAGCGCCTGTCAGGAGGCGTTCGAAAACGGCGCGATCTTCATCGCGGCTGTTTCATGGTGTCATTCCTGACATGTTCTTTATAATCGGCAGCTTGCGGATAGTCTTGCCCGTCGCCGCCCGTAGCGCGTTGGCGACGGCCGGGCCGATCGGCGGCACACCTGGCTCACCAACTCCCGTGGGCGGCTCCTCGGACGGCACAATGTGCACCTCGACTCGCGGCATCTGCTCGATCCTGAGCGGTGTATAGGTATCGTAGTTCTCTTGGTCTACGACACCGCCATTCAGGGTCAGCTCCTCCTGGAGGATCGCGCCTAGCCCGAAGCCGATACCGCCCTCCATCTGAGCGCGAATCTGGTCAGGATTTATCGCGGTGCCGCAATCTACCGCGCAGACGACGCGGTCGACCTTGAAACCATTTTCATCGTTGAGGGTGATCTCCACCACATCGGCGACATAGGTCGAGAGGCTTTCATGCAGGGCCACGCCGCGGAAACGGCCTTCCGGCAGAGGCTTGTCCCAGCCTGCCTTCTCAGCAGCCACTTTAAGCACGGCGGCATGCCGTGGATGGTGACCGAGCATTGACAAGCGGAAGTCGACCGGATCACGGTTCGCAGCGGCGGCGAGCTCATCGATCAGGGTTTCCACCGCGTAAGCGGTGTGGGTGGAGCCTACCGAACGCCACCACAGCACCGGGATGTTCACGTCCGTGGTGGTCAGCTCGACCTTCAGGTTCGGGATCGCATAGGGCAGGTTGGTGGCGCCCTCTACGGAGGTTGGATCGATGCCGTTCTTGATCATCGCCGCAGAGGTCGAACCGCCCAAGACCGATTGGCCCACGATGTGGTCATGGAGAGCGACGACATTGCCTTTCTTGTCGATCCCCGCCTTGACTGCGTGCACATAGGCCGGCCGGTACCGCCCACCCCGCATGTCATTCTCGCGGGTCCACTGCACCTTCACTGGCTTGCCGCGTCCCAGTGCACGCGCTGTGGAAACAGCTTCGATAATGACATCTGCATCCAAGACCGCGCGGCGGCCGAAACTGCCGCCGGTCTTCATCACGTGCAGCCTCACCTTGTCCGGCGTGGTGCCGCCTACCTGAGCGGCAGCCGCCTGATAAAGGTCGGGCATCTGGTGTCCGCCCCAGACGTCGATGGTGCCGTCTTCGTTGATTCGGGCGGCCGCGTTGAGTGGCTCGATCGAAGCATGGACAAGATAGGGGAATTCGTAGTGCCCCTCGATGATTTTCTCAGCACTGGCGAACGCTGCGGGAGTGTTACCGTCGTCGCGCGCGGTGGCCGCGCCCAGATCGTCTGCTGCCTTGTTGTATTCGGCCATGATCTCGGCCGTGCCGCGCCCTTCGGCCTTCTCCTCGTTCCAGGTCACCTCCACGAGGTCGCGGCCCTTGAGCGCCGTCCAGGTGTCCCTGCCAACCACGGCAATGCCTCGCGGCGTCTGGACGACATCGACAATGCCGTCGAGTGCCTTGGCCTTGGTTGCGTCGAAGCTCTCGATCTCGGCGCCGAACTTCGGCGGATGGATCATAACGGCCGTCTGGAGTCCCTCCATCATGAGGTCGATCGTGTAGGTCTGCGCGCCGTTGGTCTTGCCGGCGGAATCGTAGCGCTTGAGGCTGTCCGATCCGATCTGGGCCCACTTGTCGCGCGGCTTTAGCGGCACGTCGTCGGGAACCGGCATTCCCGCTGCGGCTTCAGCCAGGTCACCGTAGCGCGCCTGCATCCCTGAGGCGTGCGACACGACCCCGGAAGCGACTTTGATCTCGCCGGCTGGCACATCCCACCGCTGCGCCGCGGCCGCCACCAGCAAGGCCCGTGCGGCAGCACCCGCCTTGCGGTAGCGTTCCCACGACGAACTCATCGACGTGGAGCCACCAGTCGCCTGTGCGGCCCCGCCCCAGGCGAGATTGCCGTAGAGCGCGGTATTGCCATATCCGCCGACCACGTCCACCTGCGCCCAGTCGCCGTCGAGTTCTTCCATAACCAGGGTGGCGATGCCGAAATAGGAGCCTTGTCCCATCTCGAACTGCGAGGAGTGGATGATGATTCGGTTCTCCTTTGTGATCTCGACATAGGTCTGGAAGGGGTTCGCCTGAACCTTTGCAGTAGTCGTTTGTGCGATGTCGGACGCCGCCAGCACTAGCCGGTAGCCCACTGCGAGGCCAGCGGTGGTGGCGCCCGCGCCGACGAGGAACCGGCGGCGCGTGGGCCGCACGGAGTTATGCTTCGAGAGAAACTGCGACATGCCTCAAGTCTCCAGCCGGTTGGCGGTCTCGTGGATGGCCGCGCGGATGCGATGATAGGTGGCGCAGCGGCAGAGGTTGCCGCTCATCGCCGAATCAATATCATCGTCCGACGGCTTAGGCGTCTCTGTAAGGAGGGCCACGGCCGACATGATCTGGCCAGACTGGCAATAGCCGCATTGAGGTACGTCGAACTCGGCCCACACGGCCTGGACCGTTTCGCCTATCTTGCCCGACACACCCTCAATGGTGGTGATCGAGGCTCCTTCGATGTCGCCGACTGCGGTCTGGCACGAGCGCGTCGGCATGCCGTTAACGTGAACCGTGCAAGCGCCGCACTGGGCAAGCCCGCAACCGAATTTCGTTCCCGTGAGTCCGATGACGTCACGGACCGCCCAGAGCAGCGGCATCTCTGGATCGACGTCGAGTGTTCGCGCCTCGCCATTGAGGGTAAAAGCGACCATTGCTTGCTCTCCTTGTCCTGAGCTGGCTATCTCGTTGAGCCTCCGCCCGCCTGGCAACCGAGCTCTTGTTGCTGAGGCCTAGCGACCACACCCTAGGAACGCGCAGCTCAAGCAACAAGCCGCTAGGTTGGCGAGTTACGAGATCGTGAAGTGGGTCGTGTCGAAAGGCTGGAGGCAACTGAATGTCATTTTTTGGGCGGACAGGCCGCTTTAGGCTGGGTTACACGAGACTGGACATTCGGGTCGTCGCGAACATCGACCGCTGGTCGGCCGCGTCCGGCAGGGCCCTGATTGGCTACACGAAATGAAATGGGACGACTATCGATGGGGGCCTACCTCGACCCGCAACCTCCACGACTGGACCCTCAGGTTTCCGGCTATCGTCCCGGGCGGTGGCCGAGCTCGGCGCCTCGGACGCGATAATAGACGGTGAGGCGTTCGTCGTTGACCAGAAGGCTTGTCGCGCATTCCCAGTCTTCAGCGGGCTCTTGGCCGCGGCGGGAGACGTCAGGACCATGCTTGCCGGCTTCGACCTGCTCAAGATCGACGGCGAGGGTCTTCGCGATCGGCCACTCGTCGATCGGCGCAAAGCGCTAGTTAAACCTGCTGAGACGCCGCCAAACGGCATCGTTCTGAGCGACGAGATCAGCGGCGGCAGCGACATTCTCGCGCAAGTCTCCCAGTTCGGCCTCGAGGGCATCGTCTCCAAGCTGCGTGTCAGTCCATATCGATCCGGCCGGCGCCAAGAATGGGTGAGACAAAATGCGTGCTGAGTGATGAGTTCATCGTCATCGGCTGCGAACCCGGCAACAGTTACGGCGGTCGGGAAGCGTGCTCTGGCGAATGTCGAGGACGGAAATCTGGTGTTCGCCGGCGGCATTGGCACCGGCTTCAATGCGCGCACCGGGCCGGAAGTAAAGCGCCCTCCGCAGTCGATTGTCGAGTTCGAAGGGGGTGTGATTGGCGTCGAGACCGCTCCAGCCATGGCTATCAGCACGCCGAGTGCGTTGTTTTCGATCAGTTCTCGAAATGAGCGGGTAAATACCTTTCACTTGCCGAACGGGGTTTGCTGTTCACCGGCTGGCATCCGATGGCAAACCTTTCAACGCGGCGGCGATCTGGCGCTTCGCTGCTGGGGGCAGAGGCAGGATGGGACGCGGGGGGGCGGCGCAAATGTCGAGCAATTCAGCGAGTGCATAGACGACGCGAAGGCTCGAGAACTCCTTGAAGAGGCTCCAGATCGGGACCAGCGCGGCATTGATCCGTCGCGCTTCGGCCGCATCGCCCTGTTGCGCCGCTGTGACGATCGTCATGCAGACCTCGGGCAGGATGCCCGCGAGGACGCTGTACCATGTGTCGGCGCCGGCGATCATGGCCTCGGCGGCGTTCCAGTCGCCGCTGTAGCCAATCGAGAACCCTTTCGGCAGTGTGCGCCTCTGGGCGGTCAGGTGGTTCTTGATCGCATCGCTTTTGTCTGTCGGATTCTTGATGGCGACAATCCCAGCCACCTTTGCCAGGCGGCTGACAAGGGGTGGACTGAAATGGAAATGCGTCGTTCCTGGATTGTCGTAGACGACGATCGGCAGGCCACTTTCGCGCGCCACAGTGGAGAAATGTTCGAACACCTCGTCATCAGTAAGCGGGGTGTAGGAGGCGGCGGCAAGCAAACCCGCAGCTGCTCCAAGGGCCTTGGCGTCTTGCGCGAGCCCCACGGCTTCATCGGTGCGCAGCGCGCCCACACCCACCACGACCGGCATTTGCCCCGCCGTTTGGTCCAAGGTCTCGGAGAGCGCCCGCCGCCGTTGCTCGCGCGACAGATAGATGTATGTGCCGGTGCTGCCGAGAAGACCGATTGAATGGACCTGAGCGGCGCCAAGCCGAGCAATCAGCCTGCGCAGGGCAACGCTATCGACGCGGCCGTCACGATCGGTCGGCGTAATGGGGAACGCGGAAAGACCGCTCAGGAATGCCATGGCAAGGCTCCAGGTTCATGCGTGAGCGCAAGGGTGGCCACACGACAGGTCATCATAAGCCGTCCAGACCCCGCCGCAGGTCTGCGATGAGGTCATCGGCGTCTTCAAGACCCACCGAGAGACGCATGAGGTCCTCGCCCACTCCATCGGCCAAATGGGCATCCTTGCGGATCGGCTGCCGAGCACGGGTGAGGCTTGCTGGATGATAGATAAGGCTGTCGGCATCGCCGAGGCTGACGGCGCGAGTGATCAGGTTGAGCCGGTCCATCATCAGGCGCGCTCCTTCGTATCCAGCGTGGAGGCCAAAGGCCAACATGCCCGATCCGTTGGACATCTGTTTTCGCGCCGTCACCTGATCAGGGTGCGAGTCGAGGAACGGATAACTCACAAATGCCACCGCCGGGTGCGCTTCCAGCGCCCGAGCCACCGCAAGGGCCGTGGCGCTGTGCCGTTCCATACGCAGCGTCAGCGTCTTGAGACCGCGCAGGATTAGGAAAGCTGACATGGGCGAGAGCGCTGCGCCGGTGATGTAGCGCAGGCCCGTTTCATGCAGCGTACGGAGCGTTTGGGCGTCGCCGAGAAGCGCCCCGCCAAGGGCATCGCCATGACCATTGATGTACTTGGTCAGCGAATGGAGCACGATGTCTGCCCCGTGCTCAAGCGGTCGCTGGAGCGCGGGCGAGGCGAAGGTGCTGTCGACTGCAACCCTTACACCGCGCGCGTGAGCGCGCTCGGCAATTGCCGCTATGTCTAGGATGCGGCTCAGCGGATTCACCGGCGTCTCGAAGAAAACCAGCCGCGTCCGCTCGGTGATCGCAGCATCGAGATTGTGGGGATTTGACAGATCGACCGCGACGACCTTGATGCCGAAGCGGGGGACCGCCTGTTCGACCATGGCAAGCGTGTTCGCATAAAGCGTCTTGTGGACGATGAGTTCATCGCCCTGGGACAGGAGCGACAGGATCAGAGTGCCGAAGGCCGCCATCCCCGAGGCAACAACCAGCCCCGCCTCGGCTCCTTCCAGATTCGCGAGCCGCTGCTCGAGGATCTCGGTCGTGGGATTGTATTCGCGCGCATAGAGCCGTCCACCAAGGGCGGCGGCGGCATCGTTTGCTGCCACGCTTTCGAACCCATAGGTTGACGTCAGGAACACTGGCGGCTGGACGGCATTGGAAAAGCCGGCCGGATCGTAGCCATGATGGATCGCCCGGGTGGCAAATCCGGGGCTGGTGCGGTTGAGCGACCCCGTGGGAGCATCGGTTTCGGATTGATGGGAGCTGGTCATTCGGCCTCTGCGATCTCTCTTGGGGTTCCGAAAGATTGACGGCAACCTGGCCAATGTGAAATATCCAGTTGGCGATGAAAGAGATGGTCCAGTCTTCAAGTGCCGGGTCTGCAGCGCGCTCGCACGCGATGGGTGCACGCCAGATATACGAAGCCCTTCGCGAGCAAATCCTCGGCGGCGTCTACGAAACCGGCAGTCAGTTGCCATCCTCCCGGGCCCTGGCAAATGACCTCGGCGTTTCGCGAACCACGGTGACGGTCGCCTATGAGCAACTGGCTGCGGAGGGTTTCATCGAAGTCCGTCAAGGCGCACGACCTCGCGTTGCGTCTTCGTTGATGGGCCATGGGACGGGGCGCACTCACGCGCAACGGGTCAGCCCGATCCACCTGTCCGCATATGGCGAGCGGCTGCGCGCGACGTCACCCTGGCCAGATTATCTGCCGACTGGGCTGAAGGTCGAGTTCCGCTATGGCGACCTCGCGCCGTCGGATTTCCCTTCATTGGTCTGGAAACGCGCGATGAACGAGGCGATGGGGCAGCGCCCGCTGCGTCTTGCCTATGACGATCCTCGCGGCTCGCGCCGGCTTCGCCAGGCGCTTCAGGGCTATCTCTGGCGCGCCCGGACCCTGAGCTGCGACCTCGACCAGATCATAGTTGTGAACGGTTCGCAGCAGGGCCTTGATCTGTGCGCGCGCCTGCTTCTCGATCCCGCCGACCGTTTCGTCATCGAGGATCCGTGCTACAGGATGGCGCGTCAGGTCTTTGCCAGTACGGGTGCCTCACCCATCCCGGTCATCGTCGACGAAGACGGGATGAGGACCGAGTTGCTGGCGGGGATCGGGGCACGACTGGCTTATGTGACGCCATCGCATCAGTTTCCGCTGGGCGGCGTCATGCCGATCGCGCGCCGCCATCAGCTTCTGAAATGGGCGCGGCACAACAACGCCTATGTGATCGAGGACGACTACGACAGCGAATATCGCTACGACATCAATCCGGTCCCTCCGCTGCACAGTCTCGAGGACCACGGGGCTGTCATCTACCTCGGCACGATATCCAAGACGCTCTCGCCGATGCTGCGCATCGGCTACCTCGTCGTCCCGCCCGAATTGCAGGAGGTCTTCGCAACCGCCAAACAATTCGCAGACCGGCATTCGCCGGTCGCTGAACAGGAAGCGCTGGCATCGTTGATCGAGAGCGGCGGCTACGAAAGCCATGTGCGCCGTGTGCGCAGGCTGAACGGCGAGCGTCGGGAAACGTTGTTGGGTGCCTTGCAGCACAGCTTCGGGGATCGCATCACTGTCCAGGGAGCAGATGCGGGACTGCACGTCGCGGTTTGGTTCAATGACCTGCCACGATCGCGGGAAACGGCCTTGGTCGAATCCGCCCGCGACGCTGGCCTGGGGCTACACCTGATCTCGCCGCTCTACGAACGGCCATCGGACCAAGGCCGCACCGATCGCGTCGGACTTGTCATGGGCTATGCCGCCTTGAGCATTCGGCAGATCGGGAAGGGCGTTGAGGTCCTTCGAGAGGTTGTCAAGCAGGTGCAAGACGCGATGCCGGCGCGGAACAACTGAGACGGGGCGACGCCGAAAGCTGGCGCTGAAAACGGTCCGAGGCCCCCCCGTATTTCTTTCCAAACAGCCAACTGGACCGGGAAAATGCCATGCAACTGGCGCTGTTGATCAGGCCAGTTTTGCAGCAGGTTTCCACGAGACGAATTTCCGAGAGCGATGATGACCTGGCGAGGAAAGCTGCTTCACGTCCATATCGCGCCTGCCGCCTCTTATGAAATGGAGGAGCTGGCGCAGGCGCAGCTTATTGCCGGCCAAGGCATTGTCGGAGACCGCTACTACCTGGGGACGGGGACCTATTCCGCGCGTCCTGACGTTCGCGAAGTGACGCTGATCGAAGCTGAAGTCTTGGACGCCATCGCGCAGGGCGAACCCAGGATTCCGGGCTTCAAGGCCAAGCTCGCACCCGAAGATCACCGGCGCAATCTGACGACACGAGGCGTTCCGCTTAGCCATCTTGTCGGCAAACGCTTCCGGGTCGGGGAAACGATTCTCAGAGCCGCCCGGATGAATGTGCCGTGCAAGTATATCGAGGAGTTGCTCGGGCTTCCGGGTCTCTACGAGGGGCTTCTGAACCGCTCCGGCCTGAACTGCACAATCGAGGTCGGGGGCGTGATCCGCCCCGGTGATCTGATCTTGCCCATCGACGAGTGAAACGCCATGGCCTCGCCGCGCATCATCATGAAGCTGACCGTGACCGCCGCCCGCAAGGAGCCGGGCGACGTGCTGGTCATCGACCTGAAACACCCACGCAAACCTGTGCTGCCGGCGTTCGAAGCGGGTTCTCACGTCGACGTCCATCTGCCTGAAGGGAAGGTGCGTCAGTATTCACTTTGCGGCGACCCGACCGAGCTCAGCTGCTACACCATCGCGGTGAAGCGCGAGAATGACGGCCGTGGCGGCTCGGCGTGGATCCACGAAACCATTGCCGTCGGCTCCACACTGCCTGTCTCCGCGCCACGCAACCATTTTGCGCTCAAGCCAGGCGAGGGGCCGACTTTGCTGCTGGCAGGGGGAATCGGGATCACCCCGATTCTGGCCATGGCGCGCGCGCTCACCCGGCAGGCCAAGCCCTTCGAGTTGCACTATTTCACCCGCAGCCGGGCGCTCACGCCACTCTTGGCGGCGATCGGGAGCGATCTTCCTGGCGGCAATGTGCGGATCCATTTCGACGACGAGCCTCAGACCCGGCAGAACATCGCCGCGCTGCTGGCGAACCGTTCGGACGACGCGCAGACATACTACTGCGGACCGCCTGGCTTCATGGCGGTTGTGGGGCGCGCGGCTCAACACTGGCCCGAGGGTACTGTTCATTTCGAAACTTTCCAGCCTCCCGAGTTTGATGGCGCGCCACCGGAATCATTCGTCATAGAACTCCGTGCGGGCAGGGTGGTTGAGGTTTCGGCTGAGACCACGGCACTGGCCGCCTTGCGTGCGGCCGGTGTGCCGTTGATGGCCTCGTGTAAGAACGGGGTGTGCGGGACCTGCGAATGCGCAATGCTGGCGGGACAGCCGATCCATCGGGATGCCGTCCTGTCCAAGGAGGCACGCGGCCACCGCTTCATCCCCTGCGTGTCGCGCGCGACAGGTGTGTTGAAACTCGATCTTTGACCATTTGGGCGGGGGTCCTGTGAGACCGGCAGCTGATTTGCGGGAAACTGAATGACGAGGAAACTGGAATATCTGAACGAGATCGAGCGCTGCGTCTCCTGGCTCGCAGCCTGGACGATCCACCATGCCAACCACGTCCGCGAGGGCGATGAGATCAAGGTCGGGGGGCATCAGGCCTCGTCCGCGTCGCTGAGTACCATCATGACCGCGCTCTACGGTTCGGTCCTGCGCCCGCAGGATCGGGTGGCGGTCAAACCCCATGCGGCGCCGATCTTCCATGCACTTCAGTATCTGGCGGGCAACCAGACCCACGAAAAGCTCATGAACTTCCGCGGCTACAAGGGCGCGCAGAGCTACCCTTCGCGGACGAAGGATGTCGACGATGTCGACTTCTCGACCGGGTCGGTGGGTCTCGGCGTTGCTCAGACGCTGTTCTCGTCGCTGGTGCAGGACTACGTCTCGGGTCACGGCTGGATGAAGGAGCGTGCCGAGGGCCGAATGGTCAGCCTGATCGGCGACGCCGAGATGGATGAGGGCAACATCTACGAGGCCCTGATCGAAGGCTGGAAGCACGGGCTCAGGAACTGCTGGTGGGTGGTCGACTACAATCGCCAGTCGCTCGACGCCGTGATCCGGGAGGGCCTCTGGCAGCGTTTCGAGCAGATTTTTCGCAACTTCGGCTGGGACGTGATGGTCCTGCGCCACGGCGCTCTGCAAGAGGCTGCCTTTGCCGAGCCGGGGGGCGAGAAGCTGCTCGAGTGGATAGAGCGCTGTCCGAACCAGCTCTATTCGGCGCTGACCTTCCAAGGGGGTGCTGCCTGGCGCAAGCGGCTGCTCGACGAGATCGGAGACCAAGGGCCGGTCACCACTCTGATCGAACGCCGCTCCGACGACGAGTTGCAGGCGTTGATGACGAACCTTGGCGGGCATGACATGCCGAGCCTCCTCGAAGCCTTCGAGGCGGCGTCCAGGCATGACCGTCCCGTCTGCTTCATCTGTTACACCATCAAGGGCTACGGTCTGCCGCTTGCCGGACACAAGGACAACCACGCGGGGCAGATGACGCCCACGCAGATGGAAGACTACCGCCTGCAGATGGGCGTAAAGCGGGGTGAGGAGTGGGACAAATGGGCGGCCGCCACCTTGCCGGAAGCGGAACTTGACGCCTTCTTCGCAAAGGCGCCGTTCTTCAGTGAGGGGCGTAGGAGGCTGTCTGCGCCGTCGGTGCCGGTGCCCGAAACCCTTCCGTCACCGGGGCAGCCCGGCAAGCCGCTCTCGACCCAGATGGGCTTCGGCCAGATCCTGAACGACATCGCACGCGAGCGCAGTCTGCTTGCCGACCGCATTGTCACCACCTCGCCCGATGTGACGGTCTCGACCAATCTCGGTGGCTGGGTCAACCGGCGCGGCCTTTTCGCCCGGGAGACCATGGCGGACACCTTCAAGGCCGAACGCATTCCGTCGACCTTTACCTGGGAATTTGGGCCGAAGGGGCAGCACCTCGAGCTCGGGATCGCCGAGTCGAACCTGATGATCATGCTCGGGGCGCTCGGTCTCTCGCACTCGATCAATGGCGTGCGCCTGCTGCCGATCGGGACAGTCTATGATCCCTTCATCTACCGATCGGCCGACCAGCTAAACTACGCCTGCTATCAGGATGCGCGCTTCATGCTGGTCGCAACGCCCTCGGGCGTGACGCTGGCGCCCGAGGGCGGGGCACACCAGTCGATCGGCACCCCATTGATCGGCATGGCGCAGGATGGGCTTTGCGCCTTCGAACCGGCCTTCGTCGACGAACTGTCCGTGATCATGCGCTTTGCCTTCGATTACATGCAACGTAATGGCGAGGGGGATCCGGATGAGACGACGTGGCTGCGTGATCAGACCGGAGGATCGGTCTATCTTCGCCTGTCAACCCGGCCGCTCGAGCAGCCGCTGCGCGACATGAACCCGGCGCTCGCGCGGGACATCGTCAATGGCGCCTATTGGCTGCGTCCGCCTGGGCCCAACGCGAGTGTCGTCATTGCTTATCAAGGCGTCGTCGCGCCGGAGGCGATTGCCGCGACGGGTCTTCTGGCGGAGGACCGGCGCGATGTCGGGCTGCTCGCGATCACCTCCGCGGACCGGCTTAATGCGGGCTGGCAGGCGGCGGAACGTGCCCGGCAGCGTGGCGCGATTGGCGCCCTGAGTCATATCGAGCGGCTGCTCGCGCCGCTATCGCGTGACTGCGGCATCGTCACCGTGATCGACGGCCACCCGGCGACGCTCGCGTGGCTCGGTGGGGTTAACGGGCATCGCGTGAAGGCGCTCGGGGTCGAGCAGTTCGGCCAGACGGGGACTATTGCGGACCTATACCGTCACCACGGCCTGGACACCAACGCCATCGTACATGCGGCGCAGGCGGTCAGTGCGGGACCGGCTGTTCGCTACCGGAAGGCGCTGCCTTGACCATGAGCTACCGGATGCTCCGTGGCTGGTACGGATCGGCTGTTTCCACGGGCGTTCCGGTTCGCTTCAAAGCGGACAGGGCCGGGACACTGTGGACGTTCTGATCGCGCTTGAGTAGCTTGTGCGACCCCCAGGGTCACCTGGAATACGCAGGGAGGCGGCTTTTATTTAGCCTTGCGTCCAATTACGAATTCGATCCAATCCAGTCCGGAGCAAAAGCTCCGCGTCCTCCCGATTTTCGGCTTCGACGTAGCACCGCATTTCCGGGGCATTTCCGGATGGACGCAAATGCAAGACACGCTTATCCGCGAGAGTGATACGAAGTCCGTCAACATCGCTAACCTTGCTTACCACTCCAATCGACCCGACGAAGGCGGCGATGTTAGTTTCCGCTGTACGAAGGTATGTCATGAGGCGAGTGCTGCTTTCGACGGAAAAGTTTTCCAAGCGATCCGCCGCCGCTGCCGGCAATTGAAAGGAACTGCCAATCTCTGACAGTGGCTGCCCACTTGTACTAACAAGGGAAAGTGCCGCAAGGATGGGGAGAAAACTGTCGCGTGTAAGTAGCGCTGGCAGTTTAGTTCCGTTCGGGTCAAAGTCCGTGCCGGTCAACAAACCACCGTTTGCTTCGAAACCAACCACGCGCTCGTGACCCGACGCAACCAAATCGAGCATGGCAGCAATAACAAATGGCGATCCAACCTTGGTACGCACGACTTTAAAAGAACCTGCGGTCTCGATACCAGAGTTTGATGTGACCGGCGTGACGACTGCCTTCGCTTGCAGGAAGTTCGCCGTAATCAGGCCTAACAAATCACCGCGAAGGGGGTCTCCGTGGTCGTCAGCTACCAGTGGGCGGTCACCATCGCCATCTGCCGAGACGACCGCATCAAGCCGATGCTCTTTGGCCCAGAGCTTGAACTGTTGAGCAGTCTCGTCCGAGACCGCTTCAGTGTCGACAGGAATGAAACCTTCCGAACGTCCCAGGGTTACGACCGTCGCACAGTGATATGAGAGAATGTCAACCAAGAGATCGCGCGCGACTGTGCTGTGCTGATATACGCCCACCGTTAAGCCCTTTAGAGCATTATTCTCCATAAGCTTTCGATTGCGCGCCATGAAAAAGGCCTTGCATTCGGCCTCCCGGTGCTGCCGACGTGCAACAGCACCTTCAAGGACGTATCCGCGCTTCTCCAACTGCAAGGCGATGCGCGTTATCTCCCGCTCATCACCCTTGTCGATCTCACCGTCGGGTCGATAGAATTTTATTCCATTACGGTCGGCCGGAATGTGCGAGCCTGTGATCATCAAACAACCACTCTTACGCGCCTGAGCATACAGTGCCAGGGCAGGGGTGGGGACTGCGCCGCAATCGACTACGATGAAGCCGAGCGCGGACAGTGCCGCCGCACAGACGGCGGCGATGGCCGGACTCGAGGCGCGAAAGTCGCGCCCTATGAGTATCTCGTCGCCAATTCTGGCCAGGCCGGATTCCAGCAGGAATGTCGCGAATGCCGTTGCATATAGGGCAGAGGCGGCTCCTGCCAATTCTGTCGCCAGGCCCCGTAATCCACTTGTTCCGAATTTCATACCAAATCCGACGTTGCTAACCGGGTTTTGAAGGTAACATGTTCAAACTTTGGCTCGTCCGGAATGCCCATCGACAGATCCCTCGGACGAGAACAAGAAGTACATTCGGTTACCGTAGACGCGTTCGGTTATCGACGGTTACCCTTGTGAGGATTGACGCAGTCGGCGTCGGCGTGGGCAGCGCACCGTGACCTTCACGGCGACGAGGTTGGAGCGGATGGGATCCGGGTCCGGCAGGGCTCCTCGCGGCTGGCTCACATGAGCGCTATCGCCATCCAGTGATTGTCTCAGTCTACATTAGCTCTGGGTCCCGAAAGCGCGTACAGGCCTGAGACGCAGCAAATCTTCTTATCTATCGCCGTTCGGTGTAGCTCCCGTTCAGAAATGCATGATAGACACTCTCGATGCCTTCCATGAGAGTGATCTTTGCTGCCCATCCCAAAGTGCGCAGCTTGTCGACGCTCATCAGCTTTCGCGGTGTACCGTCAGGTCTAGAGTGATCATGCGCGATCTCCCCAGTAAATCCGACTACACGGCAGATCATTCTAGTCAGCTCTAGGATCGTGATGTCCTGTCCGCAGCCGAGATTGATGTGATCATGGTCAGAGTAGTTCTTCAGAAGGAAGACTAATGCGTCGGCGCAGTCGTCGACGTGCATGAATTCCCGACGTGGTGTGCCCGTGCCCCAGATGGTGATTTGCTTATCACTTATGAGCTTAGCTTCATGCGCTTTCCGGATCAGCGCTGGGATAACGTGGCTTGACTGCAAGTCATAATTGTCGCCTGGCCCGTAGAGATTCGTCGGCATAGCGGAGATGTAGTCGCGGCCATATTGCTGGCGATAGGCTTGAGCCATTTTGATGCCGGTGATCTTGGCGACGGCGTAGCATTCGTTGGTGCGCTCTAGTGGCCCGGTCAAAAGCGCGCTTTCAGGAATGGGCTGTGGTGCCATCTTCGGATAGATGCAAGACGAGCCGAGGAAGAGGACGCGGTCGACATTGTTTTCGTGGGCTGCCGCAAAGATATTGGCCTCGATCATCAGATTGTCGTAAAGAAAGTCGACCGGATAGGTGGCGTTCGCGAGAATACCACCTACCTTTGCCGCCGCCATAATGATAGCGTCCGGTTTCATCACTGCCACGAAGTTTTCAACCTCGGTCTGTCGCTTGAGGTCTAGCTCTCCCCGAGGGGCGGCCACAACTTTGCAGTCTTCAGACGCGAGTCGGCGTACAACAGCGCTGCCCACCATACCTTTGTGGCCAGCGACCCACACGGTTTTTCCGTTCAGATCATACATTACGCTTCCTTCATGACTACAGATGTCTGCATGACCTTCAGGTCTTCGCGTACCATTTCCGCAGCAAGCTCGCGCACGGATGTCTCATGCACCCAGCCGAGCTTCTCCTTCGCCTTGGTAGCGTCACCCAGGAGAAGATCGACTTCCGTGGGGCGGAAGTAGCGTGGGTCCACTTGGACTAGGCATCTGCCGCTCGCTACATCATAGCCCTTTTCGCCGACACCCTTGCCACGCCATTCGATCTCGACGCCGATATCTTCGAAAGCCCACTCGACGAATTGGCGGACAGGAGTCGTTTTGCCCGTAGCCAGCACGTAATCATCCGGTTGATCCTGCTGTACCATCATCCACATACCTCGCACGTACTCACGCGCATGGCCCCAATCGCGTTGAGCATCGAGATTGCCGAGATAAAGCTTGTCCTGCTTGCCCAGGTAGATAGCAGCGGCAGCGCGGCTGATCTTGCGCGTCACAAAAGTTTCGCCACGAAGGGGGCTTTCGTGATTAAAAAGAATGCCGTTGGAAGCGTGCATACCATAGCCCTCGCGATAATTGACGACCATCCAGTAGGCGTAGAGCTTGGCGGCGGCGTAAGGGCTGCGCGGATAAAAGGGCGTCGTTTCGTTCTGCGGTACGGACTGCACGAGGCCGTATAGCTCCGAAGTCGAGGCTTGATAGAAGCGGGTCTTGTCCGTCAGACCGAGGAGGCGAATCGCCTCAAGAAGTCGCAATGTACCGATACCGTCCGCGTTTGCTGTGTACTCAGGTGTTTCGAACGACACCTGCACATGGCTCTGAGCAGCCAAGTTGTAAATTTCGTCTGGCTGAGATTCCTGAACCACGCGGATGAGGTTAGTCGAATCAGTGAGGTCACCGTAATGCAAGATCAGGCGCGGATCGGATTCGTGCGGGTCTTGGTAGAGGTCTTCGATACGACCCGTGTTGAAGGAAGAGGAACGTCGCTTAATCCCATGAACGATGTAGCCTTTTTTGAGAAGAAGACGGGCAAGATAGGCACCATCCTGTCCAGTTATGCCCGTAATAAGAGCAACTTTTCTGCTATCGCCCATTCTATTCCTGCTCTATTAAAGTTTAAAGTTTCGGCTCCGGCTCGCCACGCCGACACAATGTGCGGCCAGCCCCGTGCGCTATGGAGCACTTCGACAGATGCGGCGCGAAGCTCGTCATTGACAGTCCGCCAGCCGAGCACACCTCTTGCTTGGAGTCACAGCAAAATAGAGTTGCGCCGCTAACCTGTCGACTTCGTACATGCGGTCTGAGTGCCGCTCAGCTCACGCCGTGAGCGACATGTACTCCCAGCACCTTGCAGCTGATTTGCTCATCCATCAGTGAGTGAGGACGCCTTTCTTTCTTGCTTCAGCGTCTTCTAATGGGAATTGTTTGGATCAGTGAAATCGATTGTTTGGATAAAGTGCATCCACAGAATGGATGGTCTGACCGAGCAGCGGGGGCGCATCGCCGGCCCGGAGTCGTAGGCGCGAGCTTCCGTTCGGGGCGAGGACAACGTTCGTGGCCGCGAGCCCTCACCACAGCATCCGGCACAGGTCGTGCAGAACTTTGGGAGCAGACTGCAGATTCTGTCGATCAGCTGGTTCCAGGCGCGTCGAGCTGTCGACCTCATCTCGCCCGGTACCGGTTGCTGTATGCAGCCTTGCACCCTTGGCGTATGGCGTCGACGGAACGATTTGCTCCGGCAGGCAGTGTCGCAGCGTTTCCCGGCTGTTTCGGCTCTATTGGCCGGGCCCGCGTCAGCCGAGCCCCTTCATCATGGCATCCAACACATGGATGGCCGGCATCCACTCAATAGATTTTACATATGCCGCGGAGGCCCAGTAGAGAAGGCTGAACCGGAAGCGAGGGCATCGGCTTCAAGCTGTGCGAGCGTCACGGGATTAGTGGGCAGTGCTGAGTGAGCTCTTCTGCCCTATGGCCCGGCCTCTGCCAAGCGCCCGGCGTCAGGGTCTACTAGTGTCGACTAAGGATTCCAAGCCGGATGCAACCTCCTCTCTGAAACGAGATTTCCGAAAATGCATGTTAGTGGATTGGAAAAGCGCCGGTTCGTCGTCTCTCGGAGGCGTACGGGGTTCGGTGATTGTCTGTGGTCATTGGCGGCCGCTTGGCGCTACGCGCAGCGGTCGGGACGAACTCTAGTCATCGACTGGCGGGGGGCCTGCTACCTCGACCAACCCTTCACAAATGCGTTTCCGGTGTTCTTCCAGCCGATCAATGACATCGCTGGCGTGCCGGCTATTTCCGACGACCGGATCAACGACGTTTCCTTCCCTGGTCCATTCTTCCCGGAGTGGTGGAACAGGCCGGCGATCGAGTGCCTTTACCGGCCAGATGAGCAGATTTTCCAAGAGCGCGATGAGTTGGGCGAGCTCTTTCAGGCCGAACACGATGTCGAAGCGAACACAGTAGTGTGTGACGCTTGTCTGATGTGGCGGTGCGATGAGGATGCAGAGCGGCAGGTGTTCCAGAGTGTCCAGCCTCGGCCAGAAATTCAAGCCCGCATAGATGCCATTTATCAGGAATGTTTTGAGGGGCACAGCATCATCGGGATTCATGTTCGGCACGGTAACGGTGAAGACATCATGGAGCATGCGCCCTACTGGGCCGATCCGGAGCTCGCCGTTCGGCAAGTGTGCGCTGCAATTGACAAGGCTAAGGCGTTACCGCACCCCAGGCCTGTGCGGCTGTTCTTATGCACGGACAGCGCGCGGATACTGGATCTTCTGTCGGCCAGGTTTCCCGATCTGCTCACTGTCCCGAAGCACTTCGGATCCAATCAAGGTGGCCCCTTACACACTGCAGCACTCGGGATTGACGGCGGAATTTCCGCCCTCGTTGAGATGTATCTTCTCGGGCGCTGCGATACCGTAATTCGGTTTCCCCCGACGAGCGCCTTTACACGATATGCACGCCTTTTCGCACCACGGGTAATTGAATTCGATCTGAAAGAGCCAAGTCGTTTGACTTTGATAGAAGGCAGCCAAGTCTCTGATCTCAGTTAAGACCCGCCACCTGCGCAATTCGGCAGACGCAACCAACAGGCATAGTTGAATGCGCATTTCTCACCGACGCCAGTGGAGGCGTCGTACATTACCGATAGCGTCGTCATCTGACGCCGCCTGCAACGCGCCAGAACTTCGCTGTTACGCCGGGGCCGCAGACAAGCCAGAGCGACGGCGATCATGACGCTGACGCTCGAAAGAACGCGGGCGATCACTCCAGAGACGAAATTGAGGTTGGTTATGAAAGTCATTCCCGTGATCATCAGCGGCGGAGCCGGATCGCGGCTATGGCCCGCCTCAAGGCAATCGCACCCCAAACCTTTCCTCAAAGTGGCGGATGGATATTCTCTCATTCAGCAGACTGTGCTGCGCGCCGCTTCGATAGAAGGTGTCGTGGAACTCGTCGCTGTGACATCCGGGGACCACCTCTTCCTGACCAAGGACGAATTTGACGAACTGGATTCCGTGGTCCTGCCACGCACCTTTCTGCTCGAGCCCGAAGCTCGGGATACGGCCGCCGCCGTGGCTGCAGCCGCGATCCATGCGAGGGCAACGCAAGGCCCTGACGCGATCCTGTGCGTCTTCCCGGCCGATCACCTGATTAGCAACCTGCCTGCGTTTTTAGACGTCATGGGCCTGGCCATGGAACATGCGAAGCTCGGGCGGATCGCCACATTGGGCATCACCCCAACCAGACCGGACACCGCATTCGGCTACATCGAAGCAGATGGTGAGAACGTCGTCCGTTTCGTTGAAAAACCGGATCTGGAGACAGCCAAAGCCTATGTCGCGTCTCAACGCTTCTTCTGGAACGCCGGCATCTTCTGCTTCAGTGCGCAAACCATGCTCGACGAGATGGTTTTGCATTGTCCCGAGGTGCTCCAGGCCGTCGCCGACAGCTATGAGAACGGCCGCGCCAGTCAATGCCAAGGCTTTGCCAAAATCGAACTCGCGCCTGAGCATTTCGGTTCCGCGCCGCGAATCTCGCTCGACCACGCTGTCATGGAGAAGACTAACAGACTTGCCGTGATTCCCTGCGACATGGATTGGAACGACATCGGATCCTGGAACGCAATGGCCGATTTGATCGCCCCCGACGAAAGCGGGAACAGGACACGCGGCGATGTGCACATGGTCGACACGACCGGCACCTATGTGAGCTCCGACAAGCGCGTCATCGGCACGGTGGGCGTAAGCGATCTGGTGATCGTGGATTCCCCGGACGCTTTGCTTGTCACATCCCGCGACCGCGTTCAGGACGTTAAGAAGCTCTTCGAGGGCCTCAAGGCTTCGGGACATGAAGCTCATCTGGTCCATAGCACGGTACACCGGCCCTGGGGTACCTATACGGTTCTGGAGGAAGGCGAGCGCTTCAAGATCAAACGCATCGAGGTGAAGCCGGGTCGCCAGTTGAGCCTGCAGATGCACTATCATCGTTCGGAGCACTGGGTGGTGGTCAGCGGCTCCGCCAAAATCGTCAATGGCGAGCAGGAGTTGTTCCTGGGGACAAACGAATCTACTTACATCCCCTGCGGCCATAAGCATCGGCTCGAGAACCCAGGCAGAATTGACCTGGTTATCATTGAAGTGCAGAGCGGCGATTATCTCGCCGAGGATGATATCGTTCGCTTTGACGACGAATATGGTCGAACGTAGATAACAGTAAACGGCGAGCCGTCGCTCAAGGATCTCTGTCGTGGGTTCTGGGCCTGACATGACAAGCAGCGGGCCGAGCGTGTCATAGTATCCGCCCCGCACTCTCATCAGGCACTCGATCGTGGTCGAAAACATCGGTGAGCGCTTGACAGCGCGCCGTCCGCGGTAACGAAGACTTCAGATCTTTTTAGGCGGACCCGTTGCTCAGCTGTTCAACGGCACAGCCGTATTTCAGCCTGTAGGCGGAAATGAAATCCTCATCGCTGCAGATGCAGCGGCCGCTGGAATCTTTGGCTTTCGGATCATGGAGGTGAGAACCAAAGGGGGCGCAGTAGTGCTGGCTGTCCGACTCATCGGAAAACCCGCACTATACTTGACCAGGTCTGCGGCAAGCATGATCCCGGCAAGCGCTGATTGAAAGGCCATCGGAACCACGGTTCGAACGAGACGACTTCCATCGCTAAGCTGGAACACCAGACCGCCGCAGATAGCCTGCTGATAAAAGGAACGGAGGGGCTGGCCAACAAACGCGGCGAGCGGCCCAAACGGCACAGCCATCGCCGTAGCCACCCGAGCTACGAACTCATTGGGGACCCCGGTATTGGTCTGCAGGAGCGTTTTACCTCATCGTGTGCTTCCGGCATTCCGAGTTCCTCCGCGACCAGTTGGTGTTCGTCCTTGGATTTCCCGGTCGGCATGTACATGCAGCAAAGGCAAGCCTGGCCGTCATCGAAACCATGCCGCGAGATGCCTAGATCTTGCTCCTGAGTCCAGGCGTTCGCGATCCATCGGGGCAGAGCACCTTGGACAGCTAGACGGTCGGCGGCGGTGTCAAGCGCCACACCCACTCGGTCGAATACCCAGTCGCCCCGGCGCGCAACATATTCTGCCCACTTCATAGGGTGCGCCTCGACTTCAAGGGCGGTGGACCGAAGGGCGTTGGTTGCAAGGGCCGCCTTAGAGAGGCCGACCTCCGCCTGACCTGCCAACACGTAGCGCTGCAGGTTTGAGACTTCGATAGCTTCGTGATCAACTACATGCAGGCGCCCCGACAGACCGGATTGCCTCGCCAGCGCCCAGAGCGAGCCATGGCCTATCGCGCCGAGCCCAACGAGGTGCATTTCGCCAATCTTGTTGTAGGTGCACAAAGAGAGGTCGATGTTCTCGTCCAGCTCGGCGCCGGTCAGCTGGGAAGCAAAGATGGTTCGAAAGACGTTGGCCGCGGCGAAGCAGCTTGCGGCGCCAGCTCCAAAGGGCAGCAAGCTCGAGCCAGAGCCCACCGGGTCCGTACGCGACAGCTTTGCCGCCCAACCCTGCGATCCCATGAAAAACGTTGGGCACCGAAGTGATGGGTGCACCGCGCCTGCAGCTACACGGACCGTCGCATACTTGCCGGAACGCCGGACGCTGAATTTTGGATTGATCGACTTTGCCAAGCGCTCGAGCGCTTGGGCTTGAGAGCTCGCGACCATATCCAGGGGGACTATGGCCAGAACCGGATACAGTCTGGCAAGCAACCTGACCGTAAGGTCACGCGTCGCCTGGCCCTCGGCACACAGGCTTGTCGAGGAGCTCGTCGGCGATGTCGAGGGCGCAATTTTAGGGACGCTGCCCTGGAGGGAGAGGAACCGAAATCCAACTCTGTCAACTCTAGCCTCAATTTTGAGAGAGATGCGTGACCATCACTCCACTAGCATTTCCGTCTACCAGAAGCGGACATAGCCGCGTCAACACCCAGGTCACGCGCGACGTGCTATGCTCATAGCTCCGGTGATTCCACGCTAGGAGGAAAAGATACGGAATCATAGGTGAAGGCAAGCTCCAGTAAGTCAGAGAATAAACATGACCAAGCCCATTCGGATCCTCGTACCAGTCGATAGCCAAGACGCCGAAGCGCTTCGCATTGCGCTGGGTTATGCCCAGAAGATCTGTGAGAAATTTGGACCGGAGGTACAGGACATAGTCCTACTAGTACATACCAAGCAACAGCTGGGCCACACGGGTCTTTCCCAGTCGTTGGGTGCTGGCCATGTCAAGGCTCTTGCCAAGGGACCGATCTCACTGTCCGGGGGTGGCCGCTTGCATGCTGAAACCATGAAGACATGGCGCTACCCGCCGCGAAAGTCGGTGGTTGTGGTCTACTATGCGGAGCCGCGAATCCTCGATTTTGTCGATGATCTGAATAACATCGCTGGCGTAGTGGTCGTCCCGGACATCCCCGCAGCGGCGGATGGTTGGGTGGCCCGCTGGGGCGCGATCATACACGGCCAGGCGCAACAGGCTCCGCCATCCGCCCTGATCGACGACCCTGTGTTTGTGCGCGCGATTGAAACGCTATCCAGCATGATCAACCTATCGACCGGCCTGGGGCATCCTCGCGACAAGGCGATGGCAAACGAGATCATGCGCATTCTCCGAACCAAGGGACACTCCGACCAATCTGCAAATATCAAGTCTTGGGCTATCCGGCGTGGATGGCGGCCTGACCACGCCGCAGATCTCGAAGCGCTGGCCAGGAAGATATGGGCGCTGAGGGCCAAACCGAGCCTTTCGGGCATCCACGATCCCGAAGGGCGCTACCGGCGCTGGCAGGCTGACTCGTGAATGCGTGTAGAGCCGGTTCGAGGTCATTTGTCATTGTTCAATTCGAAGGCGCCGGACATGAGGCGGTGCGGCACCATCGCATCGTCCCGACCTTGAAGCGGTTGGCAACTGGAAGGCTTTGGCACTCCACCGCAATAGGGTTTGCATCGAGCAGAAATCGGCTTCGGTGTATCCCGCGACTTCCCGGCGTTTTTGCGGTCGGCATGCAACCGAACTTGAGACATCGTCGAGCTTCAGCCTGGTCTGGTTGAAGACATTCTGAAGGGCGCTTCCCATTTTTCTCCGCTGGGACCGCTTCACCTGGAGATAATGTCAAAGAGGGCCTCGGCCGATGGTGATCTCAACGAACAAGCTGAAGCCGCCGCCGTGCACCGACGCAATCGGTTGGCGTAAGATCACACAGGCTGGGCAACTCGGTCGTTATGCACCAGAGGCGATCATCGCTGCCTTCCAATATGCCGGCAGCAAGGATCGGCACCTTCGTGAGGATATGGCTAGCTATCTCTCCAATCTGGCGCAGCGGGTTCTGCGCAAGCGCGTCGGAACCAACAAGATGAATAGCGGCCAGGACATCATCGACGACGTCTACGACGAATTCTTCGCCGCAATCTGCAATCCGAACTGCGCCGACGCCAAAGGATACCGAGAATCCTTCTATGGACGACTGACGTTCCGGCTCAAGGACGCTATCGCCGAGGAGGAGGCGGCGAAGCGGATCCCGCCGCCCGAGGAGAAAAAGCCCGCGGCCCGTAACTCGAACGATGACAGCAAGGCCGACGATGGCGAGATCTCAGGTAAAATGGAATTGAGGCCAGCGCTAGAAGAGAGCGCCGATGGCTTGTTTGAGATCGAGGAACATACTGCGGATGCCGGTGTCAAACGACCAGACCCGGCGTTGCTACAGAACGTTGAGGAGCTCGCCGAGACAATAGATATGGAGCGGACCCTTGCCCAGATCCCCGATCCGCGCAAACGTCTCGCGTTTCGGCTTCACGTGGATCAGGTTCCCTGCGGTGGGACAAAGGGGACTGTCTCAATCGCGGGGGCTTTAGGAATTGACCGCAAGACGGCAGAACATTGGGTCGCGGAGGTTCGCGCGTTGCTGATCGAGAACGTGAACCAAGTTCGAGCCGTGACGCGGCGCGCAGCGGGAGAATGATAATGGCGAAAACAATGAGCAAGGATCGAGATGATGTCCTCTACAGCTTCCATACTGACTGCCCGGCGCCGAGCGCCGCCGACATCATCGAATGGACTAAGCGGTTTCCACAATATGCCGAGGATATTCGTGCGCACGCCGCAATCGCGCGCGACTGGACGGCTCAGGCGGACGTAGATGTTGAGATCGACGAAGTTACCCTCCAGCGTGCTCATAGCCGTGCGCTGAACATAATCTATCGAAGTGCCGAGGCCGACAGTGGAGTGCCCTCCCAGGCGGTCGGCTTTTTCGAACTTTTGACGCGCGCGGGAACCAGGATTTCGGGTATCGCTACCGAGATCGGGATCGCGCGAGCGGTTGTGGCGGACCTCTTCAATGGCTGGATGCGGCCCCCCGTGGGCGGAAGGCTTTCGCGCGCGGTGATGCATGCGCTGCGTATTGATCAAGCGGCCTTCGACAGAGAAGTTTTGTTTGCGCTCGCCAATCCGCGCATGGGTGAGGCGAAGGCATCCGGGCCACCGCAGGTCTTACAACGTAGCTACAGGGAAATTGTCGAGAGCAGCGGGATGTCGGCAGAGCGAATACATTACTGGCTTGAAGAGGATTAGCTTTTGGAAGCCTGGATCGATATTCGGCGGAAAGCCCGTGAGGTTCATCTGGCAGCACTTAAGGGTGCAAATGGCGATCGGAGTGCTGAGGCACTTGTCGCGGGCGCACTCAACGTGGCGGATCTTGAGCTGCGGAGGGTAGCGTTGGCCCCAGGGGTATTGGGTTCCCTCGACAGGGCCGCAGAACTCGTCAACGTCGCACAGGGCCAAGATCCTATCGACGAGCGCGTCGTGATCGCCCATGAACTCGGCCATTTCTATCTGCACTTGGACACTCGCAGCGAAGTGCGTGTGACAGCCCACGCGCTTGGAGGCGACCCGATTGATAGTGGCGCAGGCCGGGTCGAAGGATACGCGCCGACCGAGCGCAAGGAGGTCCAAGCCGACGTTTTTGCAGGCGAGTTCCTTTGCCCCTCGGACTGGTTAAGGACGGAATTTGTCGAAAGACGCCGCCGCCCATCCGAGATCGCCGCTGCGCTCGGACTGCCCGCCGCTCTTGTCAGCAGCCAAATGGCGCGCGCGCTCCTTCTCCCACCGCTCCGACCGCCGCCCCCGCAACGACCCGTCAATGCAGCCGAGCTCGATGATAGCCAACAAGGGGCAGTGCTGTGGGATCAGGGACCGCTGCTACTCGATGCTGGTCCCGGCACCGGCAAGACGCGCACACTGGTGCGCCGCATCGAGCATTTGCTCGCAAACAACGTCATGCCGACCGAATTCCTCGCACTCACTTTTTCGAACCGGGCTGCCGAGGAAATGCGCGAGCGGCTTTCGGCCGCCAATGCGGAAGCATCCATTCAGATGTGGGTGGGAACCTTCCACGCCTTCGGGCTCGAACTCCTCAAGAAGTGGCCCTCAGGCCTTGGCCGCACGCTTCCCTTGAAGGTATTCGACCAGACGGCATCGCTCGCACTCTTGGAAGCCAACCTTGAGAAGCTGGACCTCGTCTACTATCAGAATCTGTACGAGCCTGCCTTTGAGCTCGCGCCGGTCTTGCGCGCGATTTCACGCTGTAAGGATGAGCTGGTCTCGCCGGCTGACTATGCCCGCGCGGCTGTCGATTATAAAGCAACAGCTTCGGATGAGGAGGACCTTGAAGCTGCAGACAAGATGCTGGAGTTCGCCCACATCTATGAAGTCTACGAGCACGCCTTATTGCTGGCGAACGCGGTCGACTTCGGAGATCTCATCAGGCTCGCAATCGATCTCATTCAGAACAACGCGGATGCGCGCGCCTATGTGATGGGCTTCAAACACGTGCTGGTCGACGAATACCAGGACGTCAACTTCGCCAGCGCCAAATTCCTGCAGGCGATCGCCGGCGCCAATCCCAATCTTTGGGTCGTCGCGGATCCACGCCAGTCGATCTATCGTTTCCGCGGCGCGGAGCCGGAGAACGTCGCGCGCTTCGTGCCGGACTTCAAGGGGACGCGCCTGGCCCTCAATACAAATTACCGGTCGACGAAACCTATCGTTGACGCCTTTCAACGCTTCGCCAACGACGGCATGCGCGTAGCCAGCCAATGGAAAGTTGAGCGCCCGGAAGCGGGCAGCATTTCACTCACAGTCGCGCCGACCGTGAGCGACGAGGCTGCTGGCATCCGCGATCAGATAGCGCAGTTTCATGCGAACGGCATTCCGTTCGCGGACCAGGTCATCCTGGCCCGAACGCACTTAACCCTGGCGCGAATTACGGGGCCCCTTGAGGCGATGAACGTGCCACTCCTTTATCTTGGCGACCTCTTTGAGCGCGCTGAGATCCGGGACTTGCTATCCCTCCTCGCGCTTGACGCCGAGCGTGGCGCGGTGGGCCTGGCGCGCGTCGCGGCACTGCCCGAATACGCCGTGTTGCGGGAAGAAGTGCTCACGTTAATCGAGTGGGGCCGCGCAAATGGAGTGTCCGTCTTTGAAGCGCTTGCACGCCTTGCTGAGGTGCCAGGTCTCAGTGGGGCCGGAGGGGCAGGTCTGGCCAGGCTGGCTGGACAGTTAGGGGGGTTGCGCCGCTCTTCACCCTGGACAATGCTCACCACCTGGCTTTTCGAGCGGAGTGACTATCTTCGACCTATTCTCTTGCGCCAGGACCCGGCCGCGCAGCAGCAGCTCATTGCAATCTATCAGTTCTTGAAGGTGGCTGTCGAATTCGCGGCCACTGGCGGGCGAAGCCGGCGACGCTTTCTGGCTCGCGTACGGCGCATCGAGGCGCTCAACGAAGATACGGCGTACAGAGCAATTTCGTCGGAAGCGACCGACATGGACGCGGTCCGCGTCATGACCATTCACGGCAGCAAGGGATTGGAATTTCGCGGCGTGCATTTGCCGGGCCTCGCCACGACGTACATGCCGAGCAACCGCCAAGCCGTGCGCGTTCCGCCGCCGCCTTCTCTCGACCGGCTCGCTATGACGTCGGATGACCACGATCACGAGGAGCAGTCACTATTCTTCGTTGCACTCTCGAGAGCGCGCGATCACCTCGCATTGAGCCGCGCCGAGCGATACACACCTTCCCGAAAATCCAGTCCATCGAAGTTTCTCGCGCTCCTTGCAGGGCTTTCCAGCAGAAACCGTGCGGCAGGGCCAGCGGCCCACGCCAAGCGGGGGCTAGCGCGGGCGACCGCGCCCGCCCTGAGCTATGGGGAAGATGCTCTCGGGGTTTATATCAACTGCCCTGCGCGCTATGGCTACAAGGTGAAGGATGGGCTTCTTGGTGGTCCGGAGAGCTCGGCCTATGTGCGGTTCCACGCCTGTGTCTACGATACGGTCGGCTGGCTTGAGGACCAGCGCGCGGCAGGCACTACGGCTGGGGTCGCGGATACGCTGGCGCACTTCACCGCCGATTGGGCCGAACACGGTCCGATTAAACACCCATTTCAGAAATACTACCGTGCCATCGGGATGCAAATGGTCACGCGTATGGCCGAAGCCGTCATAGGTGAAACTGGTCACTACGACCGGCGGGAATGGTTGGTCAACCTCGATGGCCGCAAGGTTGCGGTTACCCCCGATCGTGTCATCATCGCGACCGACGGCTGCGTGACGATCCAGAGGGTTCGCACCGGCAAGAAGACCAAGTCGGAATCGGACAAGGAAATCTACGCCTTGCTTCGGCTGGGTGCCCGTCAGCTTTATCCCGGCAGGCGGATCACGGTCGAGGCATACTACCTGGGGACCGGTGAACGTATGGTTCCGCCGCTGAAGGATGATGGCAAGCTGCTGGAACGATATTCGGAAGCAATCGCCGGAATCGAGAGTGGCGACTTCGGTCCTAAGACGGGCCGGAGTTGCCCAGGCTGCCCCTACTATTTGACCTGCGGCGGCTAGCCGGCCAGTTCCCATTTTTCCGCGCTCGCGGCGCTTCACTTTCAGAGGGTTTTACGCCCCAGAAAGGAAGCACCGAAAATGCCTACGAAAACCATCTTCATCCGTAGCCGTGAACTGCCCGCGGCCATCGAGACCGAGATCGTGGAGGCCGCGCTCGTCGCGGATCTCTTGGAAGCGATCAAACATGCCGGGATCGCAATCAACGCCGACACCGCGATTTTCATCGACGAGGCGGAGGTACCACACGCGATGACGCCGAACTTGCCGGCGACAGACCTTAAGCGCGGCTCCCACGTGCACGTCACCAAATGCAAGAAGATCGAGGTGACGATCAACTATCTGGCGGAGACGGCGACGCACAAGTTCGCCCCGGGCGCACGCGTGCGCCGTGTCAAGGCCTGGGCGATCGACAAATTCAAGCTGAGCGCGCACGACGCGGACGAGCATGTGCTGCAGATGTGTGGCACCACGCGCCGTCCGGCAAGCGATACGCCGCTCAACGAACTGACGGACGGCAAGACCTGTGCCGTCTGCTTCGACCTCGTCCCCGAGAAGCGCGTCGAGGGCTGAGCCATGAACCGTGTGGTGCCGCCGGACCGACTGCTCTTCGAGGCCGATCTGGCGGCCACTGCCTTCCGGGTCGGCGAGATCGATGGGCGCTGGCGTCTAGGCATGATCTCCTGGCCGCACGTCATCATCGCGGTCACGGCGCCGCAGCGGCCCAATAGCCCTGCCGAGTTCGCATTCCGCTTCGAGTGCACTGGCTACCGGCAGTTGCCGGTGACGGCGCAGCCATGGGACCTGCGCACTAACGGACCACTGCCGGCGAAGGACTGGCCCACGGGCCGGTCCATCGTGCCCTCCATCTTCCGCCCGGAGTGGCGTGAGGGGCGGTGCCTCTACCTGCCCTGCGATCGCCTCTCGATCGAAGGCCATCCCGGTTGGATCACCGACCATCCGAGCCGTCTGTGGGATCCAAAACGCGGCATCACCTGTTACCTGGAGCAGCTCCATGACCTTTTCCATCAAGGCGATTATTCGGGCGTTCGTGGCGCCTGAGCACCGGTTATCGATGTCGCGCAAAATGTGGGGCAACACGCTTGCCGAATTGCGGCGCCGAGGTGGCGGGCGCACCGAATCCGGCGTGTTTCTCCTCGGCGTCATCGCGGGCAAGCGGCGGCGGGCGGTCACGGCAATCTATTATGATGAGTTGGATCCCGACGCGTATTCGTCGGGTGTGTGCGTCCTCCATGGAGATGCCTTCGCCAAGCTGTGGGCGCGCTGCCGATCGCTTGGCCTAACGGTCGTCGCGGACGTGCATACGCATCCGGGCGTTGCGCTGCAGAGTGGTAGCGATCGCACCAATCCGATGGTCGCTCGCGAGGGGCACATTGCGATCATCGTACCGAACTTCGCCGCCGTCCCGGTTCAGCAGGCGAGATTGGGCATCTTCGAATACCGGGGCGGACATCAGTGGTTCGACCGGACCGAAGCACATGCCGCCGGCTACTTCTACAATGGCTTCTGGGGATAATGATGACCAACACGCTCAGCGCTGATAATCTGCACCGCACCGCCAAGTACTTCATGGATCGTGGCACAGCCGCCTCTCATCAGGAAGCGATGGCCATGCTGGGCCGCTTTGGCCTCAATGTCCATGTCGGCGCCGACATCGCCGCCTCGGCTGCTAAGCAGGTGGCGCTGCTTTCCCTGGTCAATCTCGGCCACCGCACCCTGCTTGCCGGGGTACGGGTAGTCGGGGCTCCCGAATGCAACAACCTGACTACGCTCAGCACAGCGCCGACGCTGCGTGATGCGATCGCAGATCTGGGCGGCCTGTGCTGTGACGCGGCGGATGCCGTTGCACCTGCTGCCGTCATCGGGAATGGCGAGGCTCCACCAAACACCGTTGTCGGATGGCGGCTCACCTGGGAAGGCTGGCGCGGAGGCGTTGCGCCATTGCGCGATCAGTTGCGCCTTGCGGATGATGAGCACATGGCCCTCGCGCCGCTGGTAGCGGCGGCTTGCCTTATGACGGAGGTCTTCAGCTTCCACGCTGGCGATCATCCGATGGCGGGTCGGCGCGTGGCGGGCCTATCGCTCTGGAGGCCGGGTGTGGATTGGCGTGAACCGTCGGCTGACGAACCTGCCCTCAGCTATTTGCCATCGCGCCTCTGGCTCATTGGCCTTGGCAATCTCGGGCAAGCATTCTGCTGGGTATTGGCCGTGCTGCCCTACAAGGATCACGCCGAGGTCGAGCTGGTCCTCCAGGATTTCGACACCTTGGCGACCTCGAACGCTAGCACGTCGATGCTCTCTTTTGACGCCGACGTCGGTACGAAAAAGGCTCGGATTGCCGCCGCATGGCTGGAAGCGCAGGGGTTCAAAACGGTCATCGAGGAGCGTCGCTTCGGTCCGGCGATCAAGCGCGAGAACGCTGAGCCGGGCGTTGCGCTGTGTGGCGTCGACAATGCGCTAGCGCGCGCGGCATTGGAGGATGCTGATTTCAACTTTGTGGTTGAGGCAGGCCTTGGCGCTGGCCCCGACGGGTTCCGCGGCATTTCTGTCCATACGTTTCCTGGGTCGCGAACGGCGCGCTCGATTTGGCCGAATGTCGCGATCCCCGCCGCATCCGTCGCGCACATGCCGGCCTACGAAAAACTCGTCAACGCGGGCATGGACGAGTGCGGGCTTGCCATATTGGCCTCGCGCACGGTCGGTGTTCCCTTCGTAGGGCTGTTGGCAGCGACATTGGCGATCTCAGAGTTGTTGCGCCGGCTGCATGGTGGGGCGACGTTCGAATTGATATCGACCTCCAGCAACACGCTGGACGACGTTACCACCATCGCCGCGGCGGTCACCACCCCTTACGGCTTTGGACATCTTGCGGCCAGGAGATAGCGAGGTGAACCGCCTCCCGAGACACGACCTGTAGAACGGCTCGGCTAGCACCACTACCTGTCGTGAAATTCATCTATCGAGCCGCAGTCGAATATCACTATGTTCAGGGGCTGGAGACCTGAATGGCATTTCGATTCGTACACACCGCCGACATTCATCTTGACTCGCCGCTGCGCTCGCTGGCGCTGCGCAACCCTGAGCTTGCCGAGCTCGTCGGTGACGCCAGCCGCCAAGCGTTCATCTCGATTGTCGATCTCTGTCTTGCCGAGCGTGTCGATGCGCTGGTCATTGCGGGCGATCTCTACGATGGCGATCAGACGTCGATGAAAACCGCCCGCTTTCTGGCCTCGCAAATGTCCCGCCTGCACCAGGCCGGCATCAGGGTCTTCAAGATTCGCGGCAACCACGACGCCCTGTCGCGGATATCGAAACAGCTTGTGTTTCCCGACACCGTCACGATCTTCGGCGGCCGTCCCCAGTCTGTGCAGCAAACCGCCGGCGGGCTCGACGTCATATTTCATGGATTGAGCTTCGCGACCCCAAAGGCACCGGAGAGCTTGCTGCCCAAATATCCGGCCGCCCATGAGGGCGCGGTCAATGTCGGCATCATGCACACCAGTCTCGCCGGATCGCCCGGGCACGATGTCTATGCCCCCTGCAACCTGGCTGATCTGCACGCGCATGGTTTCGACTACTGGGCGCTCGGCCATATCCATGTGCGCACCATTCATCCCGATGCAAGCACGGTGGTCATGCCGGGAATGCCGCAGGGCAGGGACATCAACGAGGCCGGCGAGAAATCCGTCACCCTGGTGACGATCCGCGACGACCGCTTGATAGAGATCGAGGAACGGCTGACCAGCATCGCGCAGTTCGAACGCGTGAACGTTGACGTGACCGGCACTGTCGAATGGCCGGAGGCAGTGGGCCGCATCCGATCCGCTCTGCAAGACATCCGGACTTCCGTCCGGTCCCGCCATGCGGTTATCCGGCTCAGCCTTTCCGGAGCGTCCCCCCTGTCGTGGGCCTTGATCCGCGACCGCGATGTGTTGCTGGAGGAAGCCAATCAGGTCGCGGAACAGACGGGCGATATATGGGTGGAAAAGCTTGAGCTCGACCTTGCCGAGCGCAGGGCGGAAACGAGCCGTGGCACAGCGGACCCGATTCTCGAACTAGCCCAATCCATGCGCGCCGACGCTACTTCAGAAGCCTTCCGTGCCGAGGTGAGGGCGTTTGTCCAGAAGCTGATCGCCGACCTTCCGGCCGAGGGGCGCGATTTCGCCGGCAAGGACGAGGCCGGACTGGAACTGTTTCTCAGCAAGGTGCTTGCCGGCGGCGCCGACCTGGTGACAGCCCGCCTCAAGGCCGGTGGGTCGCCATGAGGCTGCGCCGCCTTGACCTTATCCGCTACGGCAAATTCACCGACCGTACGATCGACTTCGGCCCGAAGCCGGCGTCCGGACCCGACTTGCATATCGTGTTCGGCCTGAACGAGGCCGGCAAGTCGACCGCGCTTTCGGGCTACCTCGACCTGTTGTTCGGCATCGAGGAGCGCAGCCGTTACAATTTCCTGCACGAGTACGGCGCGATGCGCATCGGGGGCGTGCTCGAATTCACGGGAACCGAGCAGACGTTTACGCGCACGAAACAGCGCAGCAACTCGCTGCTCAACGAGGTTGGCCAGCCCTTGAGTGAGGTGGCGATAACGGCCCATCTCGCCGGTCTGTCGCGCGATGCATATCAGACCATGTTCTCGTTGAACGACGAGACCCTGGAAGAAGGCGGCAAATCGATCCTGGAGTCGCGCGGCGACCTTGGCAAGCTGCTGTTCACCGCCAGTGCCGGGCTCGGGCAAGCCAACGATATGTTGAGCGCGCTCGACGCCGAGGCGGACGGGCTCTACCGGAAGCAGGCGCACGGGACCGACCTGGCACGGCTCAAGAAGCGCCTCGCCGAGCTGAAGGCTGAGAAGGACGCCATCGACACATTGGCTTCGACCTTCGAGACGCTCGAGGCCGACCGTGTCGACGCTACGGAAAAATATGAGCACAGCATCACGGAGCGCTCCGTGTTGTCGGCGCGGCTCGATACGATTGCCAGGTATCTTCGCGCCTTCCCGATCCTGAAGGAGATCGAGCGCCAGACGGACCAACTGGCTGAACTGCCCGATATCGCGGCGCCGTCGCGCACCTGGACCGGAAGTGTGGCCGGTCTCATCGATGACGACGCGAGCTTGAGAACACGGCTCGCCGGCAACATCGACGAAATCGAGCGTTTGACAGCAAGGGTCGCCGCGGTCGACATGGACGAGGCGATTCTTGCGATTTCAGAGCGCATCCGCAATCTCGCGGAAAGCAGGGTGCGCTATGCTTCGGCGGGCCTTGACCTTCCCAACAGAAGGATGGAGCTGCAGACCCTCGACAGCGCGGTGGCGACATGCCTTGCCGCCCTGGCCAGGTCGTCCGAACCGAACCCGGCAGCACTGCTCTTGCCTGCCGCCACCGTTGGGGCTGTCCGCGCCTTGATCGAGCAGCGATCCGGCGTCGCCACAAGCGTGCGCGTCGCCCGCGACGAGGCCGCGGCAGCCGTCGATGCGCTGCAGACCGCGCGGCAAAAGATTGGCGAGGAAAGGGCCGTGCCCGCGCCCGCTAGATCCAGGCTCACCTCGGCGTTGGCAAAAGCGCGGGCGAGCGACCACGTCAGGGAACTCAAGGCAGCACGCGACGCGCAAGATGGGGGCACCGTTCGCTGGGAAGCAGCGCTCTTGCGCCTTCTGCCGTGGTCAGCAGGTGCGCGAGCGCTAGCCAGCATCACCGCGCCCAGCGCCGCACAGATCGGGGCGTGGAAGGTGCAGGCCGCGGATCTCGGCAAGGCCAGGGCCATGCTTTCCGAACGCCTTGCCGAACATGAAGCCAGTCATGCCCTGCTCGCGAGGCGGCTTGACGCGTTGCGTGCCTCTACCGATGTGGCCGACGATGAAACAGCGGCTGTCATCAGGCGTGATCGGGACGCGGCCTGGGCAAAGCACCGGGGCGAACTCACAGGCAAGACAGCGGATGATTTTGCCGTGGCGTTGGCGCGCGACGACAGTATTGGCGCCGGCAGGCTGTCCGACGCCCGCGAACTGGCCGAGATCCGAACGACAACAAGCAGCCTTGCCGGAGCCGCGGCCGATGTTGCGCGCATAGGCGAGCAACTCGAGCGGACCGACGCGGCGGTGGAGGCTCTGTCTTTGGAAATGCGTGGCGCCGCAAGAGAGCTTCTCGCTGACAACCTCGCCTCATCGCTCGAGCGCGCGATCGAACTGATCGAAGACCGTGGCGCCGCGCGAGCAGTTGCGCTCGTGGCTTGGGAGGAGATCGAGCTTGCCCGCAAGAGGGCTGGGCGTGCGACGGACGAGGAGGAGGGTATCCGACTTGAATTGGACGGCGCACTGCGAAGCGTCGGCATAGTTCCTGAGCCTGGCGACAGACTGGAGACCATAGCGGCCGTCGCGGAGCTTTTCCTTGACCGCCAACGCAAGGTGGATGCCGAACATGCCGAAGCTCTCAGGATGGTGACCGCCAGGGAAGAGGATCTGGCCGCGCGACGACGCTCGGTGGGCATGGCGGAGCGGCGCGAGGAGGAGTGGCTGGCGGCCATCGCGCAAGCGCTGGAAGGCACATGGCTCGAGAGCGGGGTTCCCGCATCGAGCGTCGGCACCGTCCTTGATCAGTTGGCCGAACTCGCCAAAGGCCTGCAGGAGCGGGATGCCATGCGCCTCCGCATCGAGAAGATGGAAGCCGACAGGGCCAACTTCGTGGTCGAAGTTGCCGCTGCCGCGGTTGCCACTTGCGAGCCGGCCAGCGACGACGAGCCGGAGCAATTGGCGATCCGGCTTGCCGCGCGTCTAGAGCGCGCCGAACGCACGCGCGAAATGAAAGCAAACCTTGTCGAGGACATGAAGCGCCCACAAGAGGCGCGCGAAGCTCTCGATGCTGAGATTTCGGCCCATGAGCGTCGCAAAAACGAGATCCTGAGCGCCTTTGGCGTGACGACACTTTCCGAGGTCGTTGAACGCGACGAGGTTCTGCGCGACAGGGATCGGCTTCGCGCGGCTGTGATCGGACTTGAGCAGCAACTGTGCGCTGAACTCGCGGTGGATGGACTGGAGCAGGCCATTGCGATGTTGGGCGTTCTCGATCCCGAAAGGCTCCTGGTCGAAAAGGCCAAAAACGAGCAGCGGATTCAGGGTCTTGACGAAGCGATAAAGCAGCAGCTTGTTAGGCAGACCCGAGCATCCGACAAGCTCGACGCTATTGGCAGCGACAGCACCGTTGCCCGGATCGATGCCGAACGCCGAACCGTCCTGCTCGAGATCGAGGAGAAGGCTGTGCGTTATCTCGAGCTCAAACTCGGCGTCATGTCGGCTGGAAACGCGTTGCGGCTCTATCGTGACCGTCATCGCTCCGGAATGATGGCGCGGGCGTCGGACGCCTTCGCGCTGATCACGCGCGGCCAGTATTTGGGGCTGGCAACCCAGCCTGCCAAAGGCGGCGAGGTCTTGATTGCATTGCAACGCGACGGCAAGTCCAAGATCGCCGACGCCTTGTCGAAGGGCGCACAATTTCAGCTCTATTTGGCGCTGCGGCTTGCCGGCTACTACGAATTCGCGAAGCTTCGACCGTCGGTCCCGTTCATTGCCGATGACATCATGGAAACGTTCGACCATGTCCGGTCGGAGGAGGTTTTCAAACTATTTGCGGAAATGGCTTCTGCCGGCCAGGTGATCTACCTCACCCATCATCAGCACCTGTGCGAGATCGCCAGGGCCGTTGTGCCGGGCGTTGCGATCCACGAGCTCAATTAGGATGGCCCCGCAAGTGCAAGGGCGCTCCCCTGCGCCGGCCGGTTTGGGGACCGCTTTGCATTCCCCGCGACATTGAAAGCCGTCCGTAACAGGCGGCCCGGTCTTTTCGCCAGGCGGTCGCTATCGGAGCGGCAGCTTATTGCCGAATCATCACGAAACCGGACGGGCAGCAATCCGGCCCACTCACACCATCTCACTGATAAATCGGTTGTTCGCATGCCACCTGAGTGGTCAAAAGCGTGGCACAGAATAAAAGATCCCAACTTGGAGCGAGTACGCGATGCCGGACGTGATCGATTTTGATGATGCCATGAAGCGGACGGAGGGCGAGGATCGCGCCTTGCTGCTCGGCAATGGCTTCTCCGCTCAATACTTCAGCTACCGCAATCTCCTCGACAAGTCTGGCCTCGCCGCCGGCACTCCGGTGCGCGATCTCTTCGACGCTCTCGCGACGGTCGACTTCGAGGCCGTGGTGCGCGCTCTAGAAGGGGCGGTGCTGGTGGAGCGGGCGTACGGGAACGCCGCCCATGCCGCCGAGATCGAGGGGGATGCCCGGAAGGTGCGAGAGGCACTGGTGGAGGCAGTCAACGCGACACACCCCAAGCACCGGGAGGATCTAGGTTCGAAATACACGAGCAGCGCAGACTTCTTGTCTTGCTTCTCCACCGTGTTCTCGCTGAACTATGATCTTCTGCTTTACTGGGTGAATCTTGAGAAGCGGCTTCTCCGGGACGGATTCGGGTTGGGTAAGACTGCTGGCTCCTTCCACGGCCCCTTCTCGGAGGACGCATACTGCCATCTCTACAACCTGCACGGCGGCCTCCATCTCTTTGAGAGCGGAGCAGGAGAGATAATGAAGGCAGTCGACACTGGTTCTGGAGTCATCGCCACGATCACTGACGAGATCGCCAAGCGCGGCAAGTTCCCGGTCTACGTTGCGGAAGGCACGAGCACCCAGAAGATGCGCAGGATTAACTCAGTCGCCTACCTCCGCCATTGCCTCGACATCCTCAGGGGCAATTCCGCGGTGACGTTCATATACGGACATAGCGCTGACGAGAACGACGCTCACATTTACCGCGCCATTTTCGGGTCTGAGACCAAGCACATCTACTTCGGCGTCTACAAACCGGATGGCGACAAGCTCAGGGCGCTGGACGGTCTCCTGGCAAAGTATCAGAAGACCGCAGGCTCCACGATCGGCTACACATTCTTCGACAGCGGGAGCGCGAAGGTCTGGGAAACTTGAAGAGATCGGGCCCGGGACACATGCGCGGCAGCGCCCATCCACCGGTCCAAGTTCTGGCGCATATGTTCATCGGGACTCGCGCGCAGATCGACGTCGAGCACTGGTTCTACAGAGCGTCTTCCGAGCCATACCGCTAGGCTGATGCCAGAGGTGGTTGTCACCGGATGGCCCGCTGCGTGCGAGCTCTCGGTGCCTCAAAAATCAGCCGGGTCAACTTTCGTCACATTTAAGTTGGAGTGCCATTTGTTCCATCAGATCACGTGTCCACACGTTAAATAGGCCGCATATTGAGAGGATCAGAAAGCGCGCTACTCGCTGGACATTGTACACTTCGTAAGGCCCCAGACGCTGTGTACTTTTCCAAAGGCATGTGCAGTCATGAAATTCCGTAAGTAACTGCATGCGTGAATAGCGTCAGGAAGAGAGAATTGGACATCTCTGACTATTTTTCCATCGCTATACACTGAGAATTGGTCGCGCACCGGTTCGATCGGTATTTCGGTCTCGTCTCCCCTCACTATCCAATCGAAGGTTCTCTCTGGATTAATGCCAACCCTGTCGAGTCGAGACTTGAGGTCCATCAAGACTGTCGGGTTCCACGTGTATTTGTTGTCCAGCCATCGCGGCTTTTCCCGGCTGGATTTCACTTGCAGGTTCATCTCTTCGATAGCGGAGAAGGCAAGGTTTATCGCAATCGAACTGCGGACATGGTCTGAGAACTCGTCGGAATGTTTCTCAAAGATCTGTCCAAACCGTGGGTGCGCCGACCAGGGCGTGATGGCTTCTGTTTCGTAGCATCTTGAGAGTTTGTGGATCGCATAGACAATTCGCCTATCTGGCCAAGCGTTGACCGCCATCGCGACGGCCACCGGCCTCTCCCTCTTGAACGAGAAACGCTCAAAGAGCCCGGTAGTCTGGAAGATGTTCTTGAAGATGCTTGCCTGCTCGGACGCATCATCCGGCAACTCGAAGCCCGCAGTGTTTCCGTATTCCTGATCCGGGAACCCTTCAATGACAACATCGGCGGCGCGGATGAGTTGAATGATGTTGTTAGCCTCGATCTCTTCAGCCTCCACCACCAACAACCGCCCCTGAGTTTCGCCTTCTCCGAGAGAGCCAAACTCGGCCAAAGCGCCAGGTCGCGAAACTTCAGAATAGCCGCTTTTGTGAAACTTATAGCGTCTTGAAGGATCAGGAATAAAGCGAACGGTCCAACCGACGCTCCGACAAAGGGACATCACCAACGTAGTTTGACTTGGTTCAAATATGAGGAAGCTACAGAACGACGGCACACACGCTAGTTCCGCGATTTCACCCACTCGCTGGTCAGCATAATGATTGTTTAGCAAGGAAAGCAAGACCGCGCGGCCATAGGGCACACTAGACTGAGACACTGGTAGAAAAGGTGTGTGATCCAAATTCCAATGAGCGGGTCGAAGCGACCATTCTCGCAGCAATAAACGGATGGCGACAATGAGGCTGGTTGCTGAAAGGCAGCTATCTGCCCGGCCGAACCGAAAGCGGAAATTCCGGTTCCGGCCCCAAAGCTGCCAGGCGGGAACGCGCCGCACGTCGGTCATTCGACCAGGCTTCGTCGTTCCCTGACAGCGGACACTGATCGATCAAACGTTCGGCTTGATCCGCCAGGGCTCCAACACACGCCATGAAGTAACGGCAACCAAAACGGCTTGCTGCCGTCTAGCTCCAGATTATTTGACTCAAGGCGAAAAGGAGCCTTTGGCGGTTCTCGATCTGCTCGGGGCCGAACTTCTCGTAGGATTCGAAGGCAAGCTGGTGCTTTTTGATTAAGTCGGTGAAGTCGAGCTTGGCCTTGTACGCATCCGCCCTGAGTGTTTCGTTCCAATATAGCGTGCCTGCGTACGATTTCAGCTTATCGCCGTAGCTCTCGTTGCTACTGGAAATGTTGTCCCTTCCCTTAAGCAGCAAGACGGCACCTAACCGATTCCTATCGATCTCGAACTGCTCCTCGTTCTCCTCGTACAAGGCTATATTGCCAGGGTTGTGGGACATGATGTGTTCTATGTGATAGCCGTTGACAGCACCTGTCTTGGTCACCAGGTCGTCAACCTTGTAAGCCGGCTTGTTAAGGCCAGCTGCCAGGAACGCATCGAGGCGCGCAAAGAAATATCGGGTGAACCGTGTCGGAACGTCGGTAATAGATGTGTTTTTGAACTGCGCGTATTCAAATGCGTCGAGTACCTCGACTCCCCTCCGTATCGAAAGCAGTTCGAGTAACTTCCTCTCGAATGCGGGCGGTATGGTGCTCGCAGGCTTCCCACGGATTTCGTTCGCAACCTCGTAGACAGCATCGTTGAATTCATTGCTGTCGTAGGCACGCTGCAGTCGCAGCAAGGCGAAGAGCCTGTCGAGATGAAAGGCGACTAGACGTATCTTCTCGTCCTCTTCGTCATCATCGACGACGCATGCGGACAAGATCAGCAGGTTCTGGCTGTCCATGCCGTTGAGTCGATTGTAATAGACGTGCTCAAGCGCCTCCTGTGCGCCCAGTGCTGCCCCCTGTATCCGCGCATAGAGTGCCGTGAAATAGCGAAAATCTTTGGAAATGAAGGTCTTAACGGCACTGGGGTTGTGGTCAAGATTAAGAGCATCGTTGACGTCCTTTTTGAACATTTCCCGATGATAGTCTTTGTCGAACCTTTCCGCAGTACCCCGAGAACTCGAAAATTTGGCTTTCAGCAGGTAGGTGAAGAAAGTGTCAATCTCATCCGTACGGAAGCGATTTACGGACTGCACGCTCTTTTCCCAAAGACCGTTGTAATCGTTCGCGTCGAGTTCAACCTTGTCGATTTGCCCGAGAAGCTTTCCCTTTAGAATCTCATAAGGTCGAAGGCGCACACCACGGTCATTGATAACCTCGAAGACCATTGGCACGTCGGTTTGCGCGACCGACAGATTGATCAACACAAGCCGGTGCAAGAAATAGAAGACAAACGTCTCCAGCTTGTGCTTGCTGCTAAGCCGTCCATTCAACATTTCGCTTATCAAATTATAGTTATCCAACATGTTCACGGCGGTGATGCCGCTGTTCGTCGGGACTTCGTCCTGGTCTTCGAAGAGAGCCTGGACTGTCGCGAGATGCCGCTCGTGGTTCATCCAAAAACGCTTCTTAAACCCGTCTTGACCAGCGATTTTGCCTTTAATCCAGTCGGCAAGAGCAGACTGCTCGGCCGCAGCCATATGATGCAGCTTGATCAGGATCAGCGTTAGGGTAGTCAGCCGCTGCTGACCGTCGACAACATAAACACGACCGTCAATGGTATTCGTAACGTATGTGTTCAGGTAGTACCAAGGGTATTTAGCAATAATTATCTCAGGACCGGGATCCAGTTTGCTGTTCCCTTTGTAGGTCTCATCGAATGCATAAAATATGTCCTCCAGCAATCGACTTATCGGTTCGACTGTCCATTTGTATTCTCGCTGATAGAAGTCGATGTAGTACGTAGTGTTAGAGAAAACCCGGTCAATATTCTGTTTATCCGGCGCGATTTCCATCGATTTCCCCCAGCTCAAATTATTGAAATAAAGTGTAGACCGGCTTTGACACCGAAATTTTATCAAGGTCGAACTGAAAGGCGCCTAGGCACCCGTGTGAGCGACCAAAACTCTTTGCAGGATTCCGTTGCCCAATTCCAGCCGTTTTTAGCTGGGGATGGCTATAGCGAGCGGCGAAGGGCGAACACTTTGTGGTCACGCGGCTATCCGCTCTCTGACATCCAAGAGGCCGACCTTTCGCTTCCGGCCGAAGGCTGCCGGGCCGCAATGCGCCCAGTTTCAGCCGCTAAACCATGTTCCGTGCATGCCTTAAAGCGGCCGTCGGATTACTGGACTATCTCAAAATCACTCAAGAGCGCGCCGTAGACCTGCCTGAAGCTATTATTTGCCCAATCCTCTGCGCCGGCCTGATCATAGGTCTCTGCCAGCCAGCGGAAGTCATTGATGAATGCTCCATCACGCAAAATCCATTGCCGCGTTAGATCGTAGAGAGCCATTGTCCCGTAGAACTGCGTAAACATGCTCATGGTCGCTTCGTCCGACCTATCTGGCCGCTTTCGTGGATACACGCCCGCCTTGTCGCCGCGATCACTGAATAGCGATAGATGGCGTAGCCAAAGGTCCTTAGCTTCATCCTTGGGCCGCTGGCCGGTCAAATAGATACCGGGCCAGCAGAAAAACTCTGGATGGATAAGCTTGTCTCTGTAGAAGGCAATAAAATGGGAGACAAATACGCGGATCGGCATATTCATGGAAGTGTATTCAAAGGTCTGATATTCTTCCATAAGCTTTTGGAGCTCGGGCGCTTTTTCAAGCCAGTTAATCACAGCGCTAATGCCGTCGATAGGGTTGTCGTGGCCGGTCGCTTTAGTTAGCTCAGTCGCGATGGCGACATACTCGTCTCTGGAATAATCGACGACAGCATTCTTCAGGTGAGACATCTGTTTGACCGCTAGGCAGAACATCGTGAAACGACTGCCAGCATCTACGTCTCGAAGGAATTCCTCGTATGATTCAATTTTTAGGGGGATGCCTCGCGTTGGATTGATCGCGAGGTCACAGATAAGCAAAAACAGCCCAACGGCAGGAGAATCAATGCTATCGGGCCACTCATTCTCGGTCAGTCTGAGAAATGCTTCAAACGCCTCTAAATAGATGCCAAAAAGCGATCCGTCATCTTTCATGCTGACAAGCGACGGAGGGGCGGACAGAAAGGCGTGGCTCAGTTGAAGCTGTATGAATCGCGCCTGCCCCTCATAGATTGCCTTCATCCCGACGGCGGGCAGTCGAATGGGTGAGCCATGGAAAAAGCCCTCGACCTTTTCGGATTTCATACGCTGAAGTGAAGACTCAATGGTTTCCATTTTGTCAAAGAGCGAAGCCCCCACGCCGCCCACGGACTCGATCAACCCCATAACCTGCGCGTAAGTGATCAGATAGTCGTGCCCCGCCGCTTCAAAATGTATCTGCTGCAAAAGCCATTCGGCTCGCTCTCGTGGCAAAAGGGCAAGCAACTTGTAATGTTCAATGTCTAACGCGTTATTGACGACGGTATTGGCTCGAGCGAGCTTCACTTGGGCAGCGTCGCCCTCGCGGCGAAGTAATTGATCTGTGTAACCTTTAAGTGGCTTCTTGCATCCGAGTGTTGCAATAATCTCCTTAAGATCGTCCAGGTTCGAGTGGCTTTCCGCTAAATAACTGAGACTTAACACGAGGCCAGAAGTCGAGCCGACATGCTGCCACCAATGCACAGTTTCATGAAGGTACGTTGAAAAGGCATCGACCAGTTCCGGCGACAGATCGGCGAATTGTATCGGCTGATCGTCAAGTTTCTCAATTAACGCGTGATTTACCGGGCTAAGCCGAAGAACAAAACGCATTGTCTCATACATGCCATGCTGATTGATGCAGGCCTGAAAGATCGCATCGGATTCCGTAGCGTCATCAAATATCCCAACGCCTTCAATCGAAATCATCATTCGTTCACCGACGGTTTTGGCACGACTGACAATTTGTCATCGGGCAGCGACGGGTGCAATCTAGGCGTCTCTTCCCCCACCGATTTGTCGATAGCAGCATATGTTCGCAATTAAGGTCGTCACCTGAAGGGCTGGTTCCTCTGGCCATTCGCTCCGAAGCGGACTGTCAGCAGTCGGCCCCATACAAGTCATTCGCTCGTGCCTTCGCGATGACATTTCTTGGCGCCCCCAATCTTCCAAGCCTGCAACGTTCACTGCATCGCACGGGCGCGTATATTGGGTATCTTCAATATTCTGAAACGTCACGCCATCCTGCTTCCGTTTAACAAAACTCGGAGGCTGCGCCCATGACACCGACGAAGCTCCTTGTCGGTCAGATAGTCATTGTGTTCGCCATCGTCATTCTCGGCGTATGGACAGCGACTCAATGGTGCGCCCAAACTTTAGATTATCAGCCGCAACTCGGACCCCCATGGTTTGTCGCAGCCGGATGGCCGATCTACAAGCCGTGGCAACTGTTCGAGTGGTGGTTCCATTTCGACGCATACGCGCCCGAGGTCTTCGACACGGCCGGGATGCTTGCGGCCACCACAGGCTTCATGGGCTGCGCGGCCGCCATCGCTGGCTCCCTCTGGCGTGCGCGGCAGCGCGGCCTAGTCACCACTTATGGCTCGTCGCGATGGGCCGTGTCTTGGGAGATCGAGAAGGCAGGGCTGTTTCGACCAGCCGGTGTTTTCCTTGGCAAGCTGAAGGACCGCTATCTTCGCCATGACGGGCCGGAGCACGTAATGGCCTTTGCTCCCACGCGCTCGGGCAAGGGTGTTGGACTGGTTGTTCCGACGCTTCTTTCCTGGACCGGCTCGGCCGTCATTCACGACATCAAAGGCGAGAACTGGCAGCTGACCGCCGGCTGGCGGTCGAAGTTCTCGTACTGTTTTTTGTTCAATCCGACCGATCCGAGGTCAGCACGCTACAATCCGCTACTTGAGGTGCGCAAAGAGGTGAACGAGGTCCGCGATGTCCAGAACATCGCTGATGTCTTGGTGGATCCGGAAGGTGCGCTCGAGCGGCGCAATCATTGGGAGAAGACCAGTCACTCACTCTTGGTCGGCGCCATCTTGCACGTGCTCTATGCCGAAGAGGAAAAGACGCTCGCCCGCGTCGCCACCTTCCTGTCGGATCCGCAACGCTCCTTTGCCGCGACGCTGCAGCGGATGATGACGACCAATCACCTCGGCACGGCGGACAAGCCCCAGGTCCATCCGGTCGTGGCCTCCGCAGCGCGCGAGGTGCTGAACAAGTCGGAAAATGAGCGTTCTGGCGTGCTCTCGACCGCGATGTCGTTTCTCGGGCTCTATCGTGATCCGACAGTGGCCGCGGCAACATCGACCTGCGACTGGCGCATTGCGGACCTGATGGATGCCGAGCGGCCGATGTCGCTCTATCTGGTCGTGCCGCCGTCGGACATCTCGCGCACCAAGCCGCTGGTGAGACTGGTGCTCAATCAAATCGGCCGCAGGCTGACTGAGCGCCTGGAGGGTGACCCGAAGAAGAGCCGCAGGCATCAACTCCTCATGATGCTCGACGAATTCCCGGCGCTCGGACGCCTCGATTTCTTCGAGACCGCGCTTGCCTTCATGGCAGGCTACGGCATCCGCGCCTATCTGATCGCTCAATCCTTGAACCAGATCTCCAAGGCCTATGGCGAGAACAACGCCATTCTCGACAATTGCCATGTGCGGATTTCCTTTTCTTCCAATGACGAGCGCACGGCCAAACGCATCTCGGACGCGCTCGGTACAGCGACGGAACTCAGATCCATGCGCAACTATGCCGGCCATCGGCTGGCACCCTGGCTTTCGCACGTCATGGTGAGCCGCCAGGAAACTGCGCGACCGCTGTTGACACCAGGCGAGGTGATGCAATTGCCGCCTTCGGACGAGCTGGTGCTGATATCAGGATTGCCGCCGATCCGTGCGAACAAGCTCCGCTACTACGAGGACCAGAATTTCACCGAACGGGTGCTGCCGGCGCCGGTGTTGCGCGACGGTCTGTACGCGGACTGTCCTGCGTCGCGCCCCGACGATTGGAGCGGACTAGTCCGCAGTGTTGACCGCCGTCTCGCTGCAGATGACGAAAACGCCGGCGCGGCAATCGAAGAAGACGGCGGCGTGCAACAGCAGCGTCATCCCGGCCTGCCTGAAGACCACGTCGTCGTCTCTCAGGAGCCTGATCAAGACGACCTCTTCAATCTGGCGGACGATGACGCCGAGGCACTCGCAGACAAGCGCGTCATGGACCGGGTTTCCACCGCAGCCAGCGCCTACGGTATCAACGAGGGAAGGGGCGACGACAAGGACATCATCCCCGGCTTCTAAGCGCTTTCGCAGCTCAGGCGTATCTCAGCGTAGGTAACGCCCATAAGCGATTTTTCAGATATCGGCGATGTTCGTTCCCGCCGCCGGCGCATCAGCGCCGGCCAGTCGGAACGAGCCCCATGAAGCCCCATCGCATTCGCCACCAGTTTCTGCTCGAACCCGCGTTAAGCGAGAAGCTGGAAACGCTCAGCCGCAACCCGTCGACCACAAAATCGGCGATCGTTGCGAAAGCGGTCGAGGCCTTCATCGAGCGGCGTGGCGAGAACGAACTCGACAATCGTTATGGCAGGCGGCTCGACCGTCTTTCCCGCGACCTCGACCATATCCGAACCGATGTCGAGGTGATCCTGGAGAGCCTCGCACTCTTCATACGCTTTTCGATTACGCTTCATTCCCACACGCCGGTCCCGGATCGGGCGACACAGGCGATTGCCCAAGAGCGCTTTGACAAATTCGTCGAGCAGGTCGGTCGCCAGATCGCCTCCGGGAAGCGCTCGCTTGGCAACGGCAATGGCAATGGAGGCGAAGGATGAGCTCTCATCCCGCAGCCGACCACCGCCGCCGCGCCATGCTGCGCACAGCCATGGGCCCCGCGATCACCGAGGCCCTTGCCGATCCGACCGTCATCGAGGTGATGGTCAACCCCGACGGCGCGCTGCGGCTCGACCGGTTGGGAGAAGGCCGGGTCGATACCGGCGTGCATATGCATCCATCCGAGGCCGAACGCATCGTCCGCCTCGTTGCCTCTCACGTGCGCGCCGAGGCGCATGCGGACAACCCAATCGTCAGCGCCGAACTACCCTCAGGCGAGCGTTTCGAGGGCCTGTTACCGCCAATCGTCTTGGCGCCATGCTTTGCCATCCGCAAGCCGGCAGCAAAACTCTACACGCTGGCCAACTATGTCGCCGATCGCATCATCCTCCCGCTGCAGGCCGATGCGCTGAGGAAGGCGGTCCGTGAGCGGCGCAACATCCTGGTCGCCGGCGGCACGTCGTCGGGCAAGACCACGCTTGCGAATGCGCTGTTGGCAGAAGTCGCCGAATGCGATGAGCGGGTGATCCTAATTGAGGACACCCGCGAGCTGCAATGCGCGGCCAAGGACTGTGTTGCGCTGAGGACGAGGCGGGGCTCCGTCACACTTGCCGATCTCGTACGCTCGACCCTACGGCTGAGGCCCGACCGCATCATCGTCGGCGAAGTGCGGGGCGCGGAAGCCCTCGACATGCTGAAGGCATGGAACACCGGACATCCCGGCGGCATTGCCACGGTTCACGCCAATTCGGCACGCTCCGCACTCTATCGTATTGAGCAGCTCGCCCAGGAAGCCGTTGTCACCGTTCCCCGCCGGCTGATCGCCGATGCCGTCGACTTGGTCATCTTTATTGCCGGAAGAGGACCCGCGCGCCGCGTTGACGCGATCGCCGAGGTCACGGGTCTCGACGGCAGCGGCGATTACGCCGTCACCCCGCTCACACTTCCGCAACTCCAGCAGCTCTGAAAGGTCACCTCATGCGCAAGAAGCTTCGCTTTCTTTCGTTCGCCGCCGTCGCGCTTCTTCTCACGGCCCAGGCCCACGCTGCCGGCTCCGGCATGCCGTGGGAACAGCCGCTGCAGCAGATTTTGGAATCGGTGCAGGGGCCGGTCGCCAAGATCATCGCGGTGATCATCATCATCACCACCGGCCTGACCCTTGCCTTCGGCGACACGGCGGGCGGTTTCCGCCGGCTGATCCAGATCGTCTTCGGCCTGTCGATCGCCTTCGCGGCCTCGAGCTTCTTTCTTTCCTTCTTCTCCTTTGGCGGCGGGGCAGTCGTCTGATGAGCACCGGAGAGCAGCATATCGAAGGCTTCGAGGTTCTGGTCCATCGGGCGCTCACCGAGCCGATCCTGCTCGGCGGCGCGCCGCGGGCGGTGGCGATCCTCAATGGCACGGTGGCCGCGGCCATCGGCCTAGGCCTGCAGCAGTGGATTGCCGGTCTGATCCTCTGGATCGCCGGCCACACGCTCGCGGTCTTTGCCGCACGGCGTGATCCGGATTTTGCCAGCGTGCTTGTCCGTCATCTTCGTCAAAAGTGCTGGCTTGCATGCTGAAGCTTTCCGAATACCGCGGCAAAGCCGACCGGCTTGCCGACCATCTGCCGTGGGCAGCACTCGTCGCGCCCGGCATCGTGCTCAACAAGGATGGCAGCTTCCAGCGGACATTGCGGTTTCGTGGCCCCGACCTTGAAAGCGCGACGGAGGCCGAACTTATCGGCATATGCGCGCGGGCAAACAATGCGCTGAGAAGGCTCGGCTCCGGCTGGGCATTATTCTTCGAGGCCGAGCGCAGCGAAGCGCTGGGCTATCCGAGCTCGGCGCTTCCCGATGCTGCCTCATGGCTGATCGATGAGGAACGGCGCGCGGCCTTCGAGGGCAAGGTCGCGCATTTCGAGAGCATCTATCATCTGACCTTGGTCTTCATGCCTGGGCCCGATGGCCAAGCGCGCGCGGAAAGTGCTCTCGTCGACTCGCATGACTTGGGAGGGGAAAGAGACTGGCGCCAGGAGCTTGCCCGGTTCCGAGACGAGACTGACCGCGTTCTCGATCTTCTTTCGGGCTTCGTGCCCGAGGTGCGCGCGCTCGACGATGCCGAGACCCTGACGTACCTGCACGGCACGATCTCGACACGCCGTCATCCGGTCGCCGTGCCGGAAACGCCAATGTATCTCGACGGCGTCCTGGTTGACGCGCCGCTGACCGGCGGCCTAGAGCCGATGCTGGGCGAGCAGCATCTGCGCACGCTCACAGTTCTCGGCTTTCCGAACGTCACCCGGCCAGGAATCCTTGATGCGCTCAATAACCAGGATTTCGCCTATCGCTGGGTGACGCGCTTCATTCCACTCGACAAGGCGGAAGCCACGAAGACGCTGACTCGGCTCCGCCGGCAGTGGTTTGCCAAGCGCAAATCGATCGCGGCTATTCTGCGCGAGGTGGTGACCAACGAACCGGTGCCTCTCGTCGACAGCGACGCCGACAACAAGGCGCTCGATGCCGATGCAGCACTGCAGGCATTGGGCGGCGATCATGTCGGCTTCGGCTATCTCACCACAACGGTGACGGTGTGGGATCAGAACCGTAAAGCCGCCGCGGAAAAGCTTCGCGCCGTCGAGCGGATCGTCAACGGGCTCGGCTTCACCACCATTCGCGAAAGCATCAATGCCGTCGAAGCGTGGCTTGGTTCATTGCCGGGTCATGTCTACGCCAACGTTCGCCAGCCGCTCGTTCACACGCTTAACCTTGCCCATCTCGTGCCGCTGTCGTCCGTGTGGGCAGGTCCAGCGGAGAACGAGCACCTTGCCGAGGTCACCGGCGATTACGCTCCGCCGCTTCTTTTCGCCGAAACCAGCGGCTCGACACCGTTTCGGCTTTCGACCCATATCGGCGATGTCGGCCACATGCTGATTGTCGGGCCGACCGGTGCCGGCAAGTCGGTTCTGCTTGCCCTGATCGCTTTGCAGTTCCGGCGCTACGCTGGCGCGCAAATCTATGTCTTCGACAAAGGCAATTCGGCCCGCGCCGCCGCGCTTGCCGTGGGCGGCGACCACCATGCGTTGGGTGCGAATGGTGCGCTTGGTTTCCAGCCGCTGCGCCACATCGACGACCCGGCCACACAGAGCTGGGCGGCCGAATGGATCGCCGGCCTCATTGCCCACGAGAATGTCACCGTCACCCCGGAGGTGAAGGAGGCAATCTGGTCGGCGCTCACCAGCCTCGCCACCGCGCCGGCGCAGGAACGCACGCTGACTGGCCTGTCGGTCCTGCTTCAGTCCAATGCGCTCAAATCGGCGTTGATGCCCTACACGCTCGACGGTCCATTCGGCCGCCTGCTCGATGCCGATGACGACCGGCTGGCCATCTCGGATGTGCAGTGTTTCGAGACCCAGGAGCTGATGCACAGCCAAGGCGCTGTGCTGCCTGTGCTCACCTATCTGTTCCATCGTCTTGAGGACCGGTTTGACGGGCGGCCGACGCTGCTCATGCTCGACGAGGCCTGGGTCTATCTCGACAACCCGCTCTTTGCCGCCCGCATCCGCGAATGGCTTAAGGTGCTGCGTAAGAAAAACGTCTCCGTCATCTTCGCGACGCAGTCGCTTGCCGACATCGCCGGCTCTTCTATCGCACCCGCAATCATCGAGAGCTGCCCGCAGCGCATTTTTCTCCCCAATGATCGTGCGGTGGAGCCGCAGGCACGGGCAGCCTATGAGCGCTTCGGTCTTAATGAGCGACAGATCGAATTGGTCGCCCGCGCCACGCCGAAGCGCCACTACTATCTGCAGTCGCGCCGCGGCAATCGCCTCTTCGAGCTCGGGCTAGGCCCGATCGCTCTTGCGCTTTGCGGCGCCTCCGACCCGGCCGCGCAGACCCTGATCGACAATATTCTTTCCGAAGAAGGGCAGGGCAGCTTTGCCGCCCGTTTCTTCAGTGCGCGCGGCCTGGATTGGGCTGCCGAGCTTCTCCAGCAATTTCCTCAACCTAACAAGGAGCAATTGTCATGATCGGACGCCGCCTTTTTACTAGCCTGGTCACCGTTTCCCTGATCGCCAAACCGATGGCTGACTACGTCCAGCCGGCCTATGCGCTCATCGTGTTTGACCCGTCCAACTATACGCAGAATGTGCTGTCGGCAGCACGCGCATTGGAGCAGATCAACAACCAAATCCAGTCGCTTCAGAACCAGGCGACCATGCTGCAGAACATGGCGCGCAACCTTCAGCGCCTGGATTTCTCTTCCGTGGGCCAGCTTACCGGCTCGCTCCAACGGATTGACGGTCTGATGACCCAGGCGAGCGGCCTGAGCTTCGATCTCGACAAGCTGCAGGACCAGTGGCGCCAGCAATATCCGGAAAGCTACGACGCCACCATCAAGGTCAGCGATGTGGCGAGTGCCGCGCGCGAGCGCTGGCAGAGCGCCATGCAGGCGTTCCGCCAGACCATGAGCGCGCAGTCGCAGATCGTCGAGAACGTGCAGGCCGATGGCGACCTGCTTACCGATCTCGTCAATCGCAGTCAGGGCGCGGCAGGTGCCCTCGAGGCAAGCCAGGCTACGAATCAGCTGATCGCGCTTTCGACCAAGCAGCAGATGCAGATCCAGACGCTGCTTGCGACCCAGTTCCGGGCCGAGGCCGAGGATGCGGCGCGCAAGGCGCAGTCTGAGGAAGCCGCTCGCGAGACGACGAAGCGTTTCCTGGGCACCGGCACGGCTTATCCCGGCAACTGATCGGCAGTTCTTCAAGACAACGAGGAAGGCGGCGACATGAACGACCTCGGAGTCATCGATCGCTTCATGGAGACCTTTACCCGCTACATTGACAGTGGGTTCGGTCTGCTTTCGGGCGACGTCGCCTTTCTCACCACCATTCTGATCGGCATTGACATCACGCTCGCGGGCTTGGTCTGGGCGTTCGGCGGCGAGCCCAACATTCTTGGCCGGCTTGTTCGCAAAGTGCTCTATGTCGGCGCCTTCGCCTTCGTCCTGAACAATTTCAAGAACCTCGCCGACATAATTTACCGCTCCTTTGCCGGTCTCGGCATCAACGCATCGCCCGGCAACCTGTCCGCCGACAGTCTCCTGCGGCCAGGCCGCATTGCCGCGGCCGGCTTCGAGGGCGCCTGGCCGCTCCTCAATCAAGCGAGCCAGCTAGTAGGCTTCCCCGAGATCTTCGGTAACGCGCTCACCATCTTCGTGCTGCTTCTGGCCTGGTTCCTGGTCCTCATCGCCTTCTTCATTCTTTCCATCCAGCTCTTCATCACCATCCTCGAGTTCAAGCTCACCACGCTGGCCGGCTTCGTCCTGGTGCCCTTCGCGCTCTGGAACCGCTCGGCGTTTCTGGCCGAGCGCGTGCTCGGCAATGTGATTTCGTCGGGCATCAAGGTGATGGTGCTTGCCGTCATCGTCGGCATCGGCTCCACGCTCTTTGGCGAGTTCGCTTCCGCCCTGCAGGGCCAGGAGCCGGACCTGGCGGCGGCCATGTCTCAGGTACTGGGTGCGCTGGCGCTGCTTGGGCTCGGCATTTTCGGCCCCGGGATTGCCTCGGGTCTTGTTTCCGGCGCGCCGCAGCTTGGCGCCGGCGCGGCACTTGGAACAACGGCGGCCGCAGCTGGATCAACGCTCGTTGCCGGAGGCGCTGCGTTTGCCGGCGCGCGCATGGCAACAGGCGGCGGCCTCGCCGCAGTCCGTGCCGGCGCCGCCATGGGGTCCGCTGCCACCGTCGCTTGGCAGACGGGGCGCGCGACATCGCCCGAGTCCGGGCTGTCCGGGGTAGCTGCTGGGGTGCAGGGGGTTGCGAGTGCCGCTAGCGGCGCCGCTATGCGGGGGATGCGATCCGCAGCAGAACCATTCCGCCGTAGTGCCGACGCCGGTCGCGATGCCGGCTGGACCGCGACCGGCGGCATGCCGACCAGCTCGATGAGCGGAAGCTCTCCAGTTATAGCTCCCGCGGCCGCGCCTGCCTGGGCAAGGCGTCTGCGTTCCGAACAGACCGCACGCGCCCATCGCAATGCTGCCACGCAGGCGGTGCGCGATGGAGATCGGGGCGGAAGCGGCGCCAATCCCTCCCTCAATGACAAGGAAGACTAGATGCTCTTCAAGCGACCCGTTCAGCGTTATGGAAAGACGCCCGAACCCGTAACACCCTACCAGAAGGCCAGCCAACTCTGGGATGAGCGCATCGGCGCGGCGCGCGTGCAGGCCAAGAACTGGCGCTTCATGGCCTTTGGCTGCCTGGCTCTGACGACGGGACTTTCCGGTGGGCTTCTGTGGCAGTCGATGCAGGGCCGCGTCGTGCCTTATGTCGTCGAGGTCGACCGCTTTGGCGAGGCGCACGCGGTCGCGCCGGCAGTCCAAAACTACCAGCCCGACGATGCCCAGATCGCCTGGCATCTCAGCCGCTTCATCCAGAATGTTCGTTCGGTTTCCACCGATGCGGTTCTGGTGCGGCAGAATTGGCTGTCGGCCTACGACTTTGCCACCGACCGAGCGGCGCTCTTCCTCAACGAATATGCCAAGGCGAACGACCCTTTCGGCCAAATCGGCACGCGCAGCGTGTCAGTGCAGGTGACCAGCGTGGTCAGGGCTTCCGACAGCTCGTTCCAGGTCAAATGGACCGAGCAGGTGTTCGAGCGTGGTAGCCTCGCCAGCACGACGCGCTGGATCGGGATCCTCACCATCCTCATCCGCCCGCCTAGGACAACCGAGCAGCTGCGCAAGAACCCGCTCGGCGTCTTCATCAACGCCATCGACTGGTCGCGCGAGCTCGACAGCGGCGCGCCAACCCCCGTTTCCCCTAAGGAGCCCACCAATGACAAATAGAGCCCCATTGCTTCGTGCTGCCTTGATCCTGTCGGCGTCTGCTGCGGTTCTTTCGGCCTGTGCCTCGAAGCCAGTGCCGCCGCCTCAGATTTCCTATGACCACGAGGACTTCAAACCAGCCTCGATCGAGAAGGCGCCGGAGAAGCCGGTCAAGGTCGTGGAAGTGCCGAAACCGTTACCGTTGCCTGGTCAGTTGATGCCCGCACCCGGCAAGCCCGCCCCAGATAAGCGCTCGCCGGAAGAACAGGTCGCCGATGCCAACAAGGCGGCGACGCAACAACCCACCAAGTTTGGCTATGTCAATGCGGTGCAGGTTTACCCCTTTGCCGACGGCGCACTCTACCAGCTCTACGCCGCGCCGGAGCGCGTCACCGATATCTCATTGCAGCGGGGCGAGAAGCTGACCTCGGTCTCAGCCGGCGATACGGTCCGTTGGGTGATCGGTGACACCGTTAGTGGCTCAGGCGATGACCAGCGCACTCATGTGCTGGTGAAGCCATTCGCGCCGGGGCTTGCCACCAATCTGGTCATCACGACGGACAGGCGATCCTATCACCTGCAGCTTCAAAGCACTGAGAAAACTGCCATGGCGGCGCTCTCCTGGATTTACAGCGAAGACCAACTCGTGGCGCTTCGGCGGCGCAACGCTCAGGCAGAGGCTGAAATGCCCGCGGCCTCGAACGTAGCACTCGAAAACATCCGCTTCCGCTATTCGATCGCCGGCGACACGCCACCGTGGAGACCGACGCGCGCCTTTGATGATGGCAGCAGGGTCTATATCGAATTCCCTCGCCGTATCGACCAAGGTGAGGCGCCGCCGCTCTTCATCGTCGGAGCCGACGGGGACAGCCAGCTCGTCAACTATCACATGCGCGGCAACTACTACATCGTCGATCGCCTCTTTGCTGCGGCCGAGCTAAGGCTGGGCACCAAACAGCAGCAGGTGGTGCGCATTACGAGAACCGACGGTCGGCAACCGCCGCGGCGGGTTTCGCTGTTTTCGCGTTTTGGCAGGTGAGGGGAGGCTCATGACCGATACTTCCCATCCGAATGCTCCGCCGAAGCTCAATCCCGAACAGCTGCAGCTGCGAGCCTCGCCCCGCCGAGCGGTGCGGTTCAGGCGCGGCATAATCGTCGCGATCGCTGCTGTTGGTTCCGGCGCTGTTTTTGGCGTCACGATGGTGGCGCTGCGGGGACCCGCATTGCGCCTGAAACAGCAGGCCGAAGAGCTCTACAGCACGGACCGCAAGCCGACCGCCGAGGGACTTGAATCGCTGCCCAAGGACTATTCCGGGAGCAAGCCGAAGGCTCCGGTGCTTGGACCGCCGCTGCCCGGGGATCTCGGCCGTCCTATTCTCGAGCACCAGCGCCAGCTTGGCATCGCACCTGGGCAAGACGTTTCCGCCGAGGCGCAGCGGCTTGCACAACAAGCGATTGAGGCGCGCGAGTCGCAAGTCCTCTTCCGCATCGAAAACCGGCCCCAGCAGGCGGAAGCTTTTGGCAATGGGCAGGGCGGACGTTCGCCTTTCGAGACGGCGTCTCCGCAGCCGGATACCGAACGCCAGCGAGCTTCCGTCGCGCCGGCCGAGGGCGACCAGAACAATCAACAGCGCAAGCTCGATTTCATCGATCAACGGAACACCGGCGGGATCTACAACCCGCATGCACTGCAGACGCCGGCCTCGCCGTATCAGATCATGGCCGGCAGCGTGATTGCTGCAAGCCTGATCACCGGCATCAATTCCGACTTGCCCGGCCTCGTCGTCGCGCAGGTTACCGAGAATGTGCGCGACAGCGTCACCGGCAGCATCCTGCTCATCCCGCAGGGCTCCCGGCTGATCGGCACCTACGATAGCGTTGTAGCCTTTGGCCAAAGGCGCGCTCTGTTGGTGTGGCAACGCATTGTGATGCCGGACGGCTCATCGATCGAAATAGACAATCTGCCCGTGACCGACGCGGCCGGCTACGCCGGGCTCGAGGACAAGGTGGATTTCCATACTTGGCAGCTGATCAAGGGCGTCGCCGTGGCCACATTGCTGGGGGTTGGTACCGAGTTGACCTTTGGGGAAAACGAAAGCGACTTGGTCAAGGCGATTCGTGAATCCACCCAGCAGAACGTCAGTCAAGCCGGCCAACGGATCACTGAAAAGAACCTGAACGTCCAACCCACGATCACCGTCCGCCCTGGTTGGCCGTTGCGCGTCATCGTGCACAAGGACCTCGTGTTGCGGCCATACACGGGGTGAACAGGAGGACTTCATGGCTAACCTGAAACTCGGAAAACTTCCGGACCGGACACCTTCGAAGATCACCATCACCGTTGGCGCCGACTTGAGCCAAGCACTCAACGACTATGCCGCACTTTACCGTGAGACCTATGGCGAGTCCGAAACGGTGGCGGAACTGATCCCCTTTATGCTGGTCGGGTTCCTGGAAGGCGACCGGGCATTTGCCAAGGCCAGAAAGGAAGGTCTGCCGGGCGCCGGCGCGTCGGAGAAACCATCAAGGCACTCAGCTTCAACATTGGACAATGCGTAGCGTGGGCGGCTCGGCTTGTCCGAGTAGAGATACAGCTGATGAAATTGCAGCACCAGGAAGTTTCCTGAGCGCAAATGCTGCTGTGGTTGAAGCAGCACCCTGATAGTGATCCCGCTCTAATGGCCTCTCTTGAGGTGACACGTCAAAGACGAGTGTTGAGCCGCGAGAAAACCGTGACCCAAACGCCCAAGCTCGTCGAGCCACACCTTGCGGGTACGCAATAAAGCCTTCTTCATCAAAATCAGCCTCTCTCAAAATTGCAGCGGACCGCCTTCGCTATCCTGCACGGTTTGAAAAAAACGGTCCCCTACTTCGTCTGGATCGTCCCTCACCTCACCCGACGAGGGCGACGGCGCTACAGGCGAAGCCGCTGCTTTGGTGGTGCGTTCCCGAGCCCCTTTAGCGCAAGGGGGTCGTCACCCGCATCGGCCGAGACGCAGAGCGGCTTGGGGCGCTGCCTAGAGCCCGGCCCAAAGGGTGGGCTAGACTGCTTCTCTGCCCGGCTACTCTGCCGCCTCGGCCTGTATTTCGTGCGGCTGCTCGGGCACTTCCTTCTTCTTCCGCTTCTTCTTCCGGCCCTCGGCGGCAACAGCTTGGTCCGTGACGAAAATGACGCTCCCCGGAACATCCATGAGCTGCAGCGCCTTCATCCCGCGCATAAGGCTGATACGGGAAAACAGCGGAAGGTTTAGAGACCTTCCGGCAGAGTCCTTCCGGGTGACGATGCCAAAGACGATGCGGTACTTGCGGTCCCGCACAAGACCAACAAGCGCATCCGCGTCGCCGCCCGCCATCAGGTCGCGGACAAGCGCCTCTAGCTTGTCGACCGCCTGCGGCTCAAGGCGGATCAGTTCGATTGCGTTCACGCCCTGATTGAACAGATGGCTCAGCTGCGCAGACAGCGTTGACACCTTCACGTGATAGAAAGTTGCGACGCCATCGCGCACCGCCAGCAAGTCGCACGGCTCCACCGCGCTCTGCCCGTCCGGGCTGATATTTTGCATATCGAGGCAGGCGATGGCGGCATCGCCGGCGGCGACCGCCGCATTGTATTCGCCTTCGCTGGCATGGGCGTAAGCCGGCAAGTCGCTGGCGGCGAACAGCGGGTCGAGATAGGTGCTGAGGCGCGCGATATAGGTGTTCTCGACACGGTACCAATTGCCTTCGCAGAGATGGTAGGTATCGCCGTCGGCACCTTCCAGGGTAGTGTCGAAGACAAGGCTTTTGTAGATGCTGTAGCGGTCGCGGTCGTTCCCGTTCTCGTCCGTCAGGACCAGCACGTGCCGCCGCAAATCCTCAACGCCCATCCTATCAAAGTCGACCTCGTGCTCATCTAGATACGCAAAGTACCGCCCGATATAGACATCGTCATAGACGAGGCCGCGCCCGGCGCCGGCGAAAGCCACATAAAGATTGTCGCTGTAGTTGATGATTTCGGGCACGGTGATGTTGAGGTCGGGATCGCGCGCGCGGAACGCGGCCAACACACGGCCGTTCAGCGCCTCGATCTGCGCCGGGTCGCGCACCGGCACGATGTTCTGGATCTCAGGGAACGCCGCCTTGTAGGCATCGCTCTGGTATAGGGCCAGCAATTTCTCGCACAGGTCCGGCAGCTCGCCCGCCTCTACATCGGTGCTTATGCGCAGGTTGCTTGCGCCCGTGGCGTGTCGGAACAGGTCCTTGTGCTCGTCGCGCACCTTCCCGGTAAGGCTGCGCAGGATCGTGCTGTCCCGGTCGAAATCGAACAGCGTCAATTCGGATTCGATCGGCAGCTGTGTGCGCTGGCGCTTGGCGGCGCCGGGATCCAGCGTATCGGTGCTTTTCAGCTTGCGCGGGTCGAGGCTGTTGAGCGTGACCCGCAGTCCGAAATCATACTCATAACTGGAATCGATCAGGTTGTGAGCGACATGACCAAAGGACAGCGCGATACACCTGTCGCCGACCGGGATAAAAATGAGCGCGCCCTTTGTGACCTGCGTCAGCTCCTTCTCGATATTGAAGTACCCCTTCCACCAAGGCGGGCGCGGCGCGCTGTCCAATACAAAAAGAGACGCATTCTCTGGCAACCCCTGCGCGCCGACATCATCGTCGAGAACATGATCCTCCCGCAGTGCGTTCGTTGCGTCGTAGCCTTCCTTCAGAAGGTAGATCGAAAATCCCCTGCTTTTCGCCATATTTCCCCGGCACCCGCGAACGTAAGTATTTGTTCCTTATTCAGAGATGAGCCGTATAGCATTGTCAACAAAATACGCTCGCATGCTGTTTCATCGGCAGACACGACGGCACTCGGCGCAATGTGTTGGAAGGGCCGGCCGTTGGCGGAGGATCGTCCCCGGCAGGAGCGCCATTTCCGTGTAAAGCTCGGCACTACTTTCTGTTTCCAACGCAACGGATGTCTGCTTTCCTGGGCTCCTCTCGGGAAGGGCCAGTCCGTTGCTCTGGCTACGTCATTCCAGTTCTCGACCATCGCGCAGTCATTCTCGATGGTCCCGCGCCAAATGTTTGCGAACTCACATAGGTTCGTAAATTGGGACTTGCGATACAGGCACCTATATAGCAGCCAGCTGATATACCAGCGTATATTGACAGTTGCGATATACCAACCTATATCAAGCTAGCTCATTCTCAGAGTCGCATACGCCATGAAGATCAGAACAGCTCGCGACATTGGTATCCTGATCAAGGAGGCCCGCACCCGGCGCGGCCTCTCACAGGCTGCCTTGGCCAAGATGATCAACACCACCCAGACGTGGGTGTCGTGGATCGAGAACGGCAAGCCCGGCGCCGAGATCGGCAACGTGCTCCTGGCGCTGACCACGCTTGGTGTGGAGCTGGACTTTCAGATCACGCCGGACCCGACGTCGGCTGCTAATCATCATAATGCCGATGAACGGCATGTCGAGGATTACGACGACGAGATTCCCTACAAGCTCTAAGGTGATGATGATCATGGTGAACCCGATCGACGCCCTCGACGTCTATATCGCTGGCAGACCGGTTGGGCGGCTCCACCACCTGCAGGGCGGCAAGCTTTCGTTCTCCTATGACGAGGCATGGATGGAGGGACGGGTGAGGATCCCGCTCTCCCTGTCCATGCCGACGATCACCAGGACCTACGAGGGCAAGGTCGTCGAGGCATTCCTCTGGGGCCTGCTGCCGGATAATGAGCAGACCCTCGGCAGATGGGCGCAGAGGTTCCAGGTCTCCGCCCGAAACCCGTTTGCCCTGCTCAAGAATGTCGGCCGCGACTGCGCCGGCGCCGTCCAGTTCCTTCCGCCTGGCCACCAGGTTTCCCGCGGCGAGAACGTGGAGTTGCTCACCGAGGCACAGATCGGCGACCGCCTGCGCGACCTGCGCAAGGATGGTGCAGCGACCCGCCGAATCGGCGATCCTGGTCAGTTCAGTCTCGCTGGTGCGCAGGCAAAGACGGCGTTCCATTTCGACAAGGGCAGCAAAAGCTGGGGGATCCCTCTCGGCGACACGCCCACGACACACATCTTCAAGCCGCCTTTGCCGCACTTGCACGGGCATACTGAGAACGAGCATTTCTGCCTGCAGCTTGCATGCAAGCTCGGCATGGACGCTGCACACAGCCAGGTTCTCGACTTCGCAGGCGAAAAGGCGATCGTTCTCGAGCGCTTCGACCGCCGCAGCATCGACGGCAAGACCATCCGCATCCATCAGGAGGACATGTGCCAGGCCCTATCGGTGATGCCGACGCTCAAATACGAGAACCAGGGCGGTCCAGGTATCACGACGATCTCCAAAACGGTGCTGTCGGCCTCCCTCGACCCCATCCGAGACCGTCAGACCTTCATGGCCGCGAACGTCTTCAACTGGATCATCGCCGGCACGGATGCGCATGCAAAGAACTACTCGATGTTGCTCGGTGCCCAGGGCGAGGCCCGCCTAGCTCCGCTCTACGACATCTCCTCCATTCTGCCGCATCTCGGCGAGGGAGAGATCGAAGCTGAGATGCGCGACCTTAAGCTGGCGATGAAGATCGACAGAGTCTACCCGATCGACGAGATCATGCCACGCCACTGGGCGCGCTGTGCGTCCTCAGCAAAGGTTGGCGGCGAGTATACGGTGCGGACGATCCGCCATCAGCTCGCAGTGATGCCCGACATGGCATCGGAGTGCGCCCAAGAGCTTCGCCAGGAGGGGATCTTCCATGAGATCGTTGGTCGCCTCGTCGACGCGATCGCGACGCGCATCGAGGGGCTGTCCCGGATCTATGGAGAGGAAGCCGCCGCGGAGCCACTGGAGGTTGTGGATGTGAAAGTCGGGCGGGGATAGCGGATCCACGAACTAAATGCCGGCGAAACGGACGGACCACACACTGCCCACGGGATTCTCGCTCTAATAGCGGGGCCCCGGGCCGGGTAGATGGCCGGTTTCGGAACCGGCCATCGGCATCTTGAATAACGGGAATGGGGTCGGCTGCAGAACGGCAGCTTCCCGCCGAACTGCTGCCCAAGAGCGGCCAGTCTTCTCGGCCCGAACACCGTCATCCTTATTGAATTCGAGTTGCGGCGGTTTTCGACGGTCAGTATGATTTCCGGCGGTTGGAGATTTGTATCGGCGTTTGATGAACGACCGCTGTTGGGTTCAAAGTGGATGGTCGCGTTGGTGTATGGACAGCAGGCTTGCGGCGTCCATCGATTGAGATCACCCGCGGGTTTTTGCTCTTGAGTTCATCCAGATAATCGGCCCACCACTGCATCATCTCGACGCGCTCGTCCCAGTGCTCTGCCCGGGCGTAGGCGCGCCGAACGTCGTTATTCTCAATGTGGGCCAGCTGCCGCTCTATGGCGTCCGGATGCCACTTGCCGCATTCGTTCAGCAGAGTTGATGCCGTTGCTCGAAAACCATGCGCGGTAGCTTCTTCCTTGCCGTAACCCATACGACGCAGTGCGGCGTTAAGCGTATTGTCGGAAATCGGACGCGAAGCCGACCGAACACTAGGAAACAGCAGCGATCCATCACCAGAGATTTCTCTCAGTGAAGTCAGGACGCTGATCGCTTGCTTTGATAGGGGTACGCGGTGCGGCCGTCGCATTTTCATGCGTGCTTCAGGGATCGTCCACACCGAGCTTTCAAAATCGAACTCTTCCCATTCAGCGGCGCGAAGCTCGCCGGGGCGGGGAAACAGCAGCGCTATCAGCTTTAGACCGGCTCGGGTTGTAGGCTGTCCATCAAATGCATCGATCCCCCTCAGCAAACCGCCCAAGGCCTTCGGATCGGTAATCGCGGCGCGAGACGTTACCTTCGGACTGATGAGTGCGCCTCTGAGGGCGAAGGTCGGATCTGTCTCGGCGCGTGCGGTCGCGATTGCGTATCGAAACACGCTGCCGATGGTGGAGCGCAGTCGCCTGGCCGACTCGTATCGACCGCGAACCTCGACGCGACGGAGGGCGGTAAGGATGATAGCCGGATCGATCTTCCGAATGCACTTATCGCCGATTATCGGATAGGCAAAGTCGAGCAGCCATTTGACCTTGCTGATCGTCCGGACGGCACGTCCCTCCTTCTTCAGCTTGTCAACATATTCGTCCGCGATTGAGCGAAAGGAGTCCTTTGCCGAATCGGCCTTCCGCAAGCTGCGTTCCTTTCCAGGGTCGACGCCAGCTAGCAGGAGCCTTTTAGCATCATCGCGCGCCTCCCGTGCCTCGGCGAGAGAGATAAGCGGATAGCTCCCCAGCGCGAGCAGTTTCTGCTTGCCGTCAAAGCGGTAGGCGAGCCGCCAGAGGCGAGAGCCCGTGGGCTGTACCCATAGCTGCAGCCCGCCCCCGTCAGACAATTTCACGAGTTTGGAAGCAGGGCGGGCGTTTCGACATTTCACGTCGGATAGGGCCATTCGTCAGGTCTCCCTTGGCTGTTTCGATACCATCAGGATGTCGAATACCAACGGAAATACCATCCCCCCGCCTCGTTGGACCAAATGCGCCCGAAGCGCTCTCTGTCCCGCTTAATTGCGCAATGCGACGGAAAAAGATCAACAATCCCAGTGGCTTGCAGAAGCTGCAGCGTAGAAGGTTCGGCTTAACGGAGTGTCGGGAGAAGAGGGGATGGTGCCCAGAGGCGGATTCGAACCACCGACACGCGGATTTTCAGTCCGCTGCTCTACCAACTGAGCTATCTGGGCCTGTTCCGGCAAACGAAATCTCGTTGACCGGAGTTCATCGAGGCGCCGTGGGCGTCCCTTGAAAGCGCGTGGGTTATAGCATGGGAATTCGGCCTGTCCAGCGCCCAGATGGCGATTTCAGACAGGAAAGGCGATGCCGTGCGACGGCCGCTTCCGATGCCGTTGCGGCAGCCGGAAATGGCGAGCAGTGCGACGCCATTTCGTCCGGCGGCGTCCTTATCGCGGGCCGCAACCGTTCGACCCGTCTTTAGTTAGCCGGCGATCAAGTCGGCAATGCTTTCGCGGCAACGGCGCGGGGCATACCTGCCGCCGCCTATCTGGCGCCGGTCACGCCCCGGCGAAAATCGGAGGGCGACATGCCGGCCAGCTTGCGGAATGACTTGTTGAAGGCGCTGAGCGAGCCGAAGCCCGAATCCATGGCGACGCGCAGCACATTGGCGTCCTGATGCATCAAAAGCGCTTGCGCATAGCTCAGCCGCAGCAGGTTGACATATTCGTTGAGCGTCATGCCGGTCGATTTCTTGAACAGGTTCATCGCGTATTTGGGATGGATATCGGCGGCGGTCGCTATGTTCACGCTATCGATCTCGTAGAGGAAGTTCTCGGCGATGAAATCGCACATTCGACCGACATTGCGGGACGACTGCTGGTCGAAGGGGCTGCCCGTTTCCTGCCCGGGCGCGGTTTCCGGCACCAGACGATAAGGCTCGAATCGCACCCGCTCCAGCCTGAGCAGCAACTCGTTCACGGCATGCTCGATCATGGCCGGATCGCCCGAACGGAAATAACGATTCCAGCGCTCGAAATTGTGGTGGTCCGCCGGATCGGTCGCGCCCGTCACCAGCGTGGCGCCGGTCATCAGCCGATGGCGGACATCCGTCGGCAAATGCAAGCGAAAGAAATGCACCAGCGGCAGATGCGCGCCGGCATAGATGGCGTCGTCGGAGAGATCGGTCATCTGGTGCGGCAGGCCGCCCCAGAACAGGCACATGTCGCCTGCCGACAGTGCGATCTCATGTTCGTTCATGCGGTAGTGCACGCTGCCGCGCACGATGAAATTGACCTCGACCTGGGCGTGCCAATGCGGCTTGAGCATCACCAGCGGATGGTTATGAAACATCTGCAGGGCAAGCGGCAGGCCTTCCACGCTGCTGGCGCCAGGCTGATAAAACGGCCGTTCCGGCATCTTACTTTCCGCCAATTTTATATTCCCTTTGACGGCGACACGCCTTGCCCACTGCATAGTCTAGCCATGCTCGCAGTGAGAGAGCAAATGAAATGGGAGGATTTCTATGCGCATCACAATGACCTGCGCCGCGCTCGTGCTTGCCCTGGGGTCTGCCCCGGCCTATGCGCAGTCCGGCGAAATCACCATCTGGAGCTGGAATGTCGCCGCTTCATCGTTGAAGGCGACCATTGCCGGCTTCAACAAGCAATTCCCCGACGTCAAGGTTACGGTCCAGGATCTCGGCAACCAGCCGACTTACGATAAGTCGATCGCCGGTTGTGCGGCCGGCGGCGTCGGTCTGCCCGACATCGTCACCATCGAGAACGGCGAAGCCGAGAACTACTGGAGTCAGTTCCCCGACTGCTTCGTCGACCTGCATACGCTGGGTTATACCGCAGAGGATCAGGCGAAATTCCCCGACTTCAAACGCACCGAGCTCGAAGTCGGCGACAAGGCTTATGCGATGCCGTGGGATTCGGGCCCGGTCGCGGCCTTCTATCGCCGCGACTTCTACGAAAAGGCCGGCGTCGATCCGGCGTCGATCAAGACCTGGGACGATTTCATCGCGGCCGGCAAGAAGATCCAGGCCGCCAATCCGGGCGTCACCATGACCAACGCCGATTTCAACGGCGATAGCGAATTCTTCCGTATGATCTCCAACGAACAGGGCTGCGCCTATTTCTCCGCCGATGGGCAGTCCATCACGGTCAACCAGCCCAAATGCGTCGATGCCATGACCAAGATCAAGGAGATGAAGGACGCCGGCATCATTTCGTCGGCCGACTGGGGCACCAAGATCACCAACAACACCGCCGGTACCGTCGCCACCCAGATTTATGGCGGCTGGTATGAAGGAACCATTCGCACCGAATCGGCCGGTGAAAACGGCAAATGGGGCGTCTATCTGATGCCGAGCCTCACCGCCGATGGCCCACGCGCCGCCAATCTCGGCGGGTCTTCGCTGGCCATCACATCGGCGTCGAAGAACAAGGAGGCTGCCTACGCCTATCTCAAGTACACGCTCGGAACCAATGAAGGCCAGATGACGATGCTGAAGGGTTTCGGCCTCGTGCCCTCGCTGATCTCGGCACTCAATGAGCCCTATGTTTCCGAAGGCCTGCCCTACTGGGGCGGCCAGGCGGTGTGGAAGGACATCCTCGGCACTTTGCCAAAGGTCGTTCCCAGCCGCGGCACGCCATTCCAGAGCGATGCCGAAATCATCGTTCGCGCAGTGCAGACCAAATATCTGGCCGGCGGCTATCCCGACGCCAAGGCGGCACTCGACGACGCCGCAAGCCAGATCGCCGCGGCGACCGGATTGCCCGTCAAATCTTGATCTGGAGATGATGTCGCGGGGGGGCGGGAATGGGGGCGGCCCCCAGAGGACTGGCGGTTAGACCAAGGACCGGGCCCCCCCCCCCGGCGCCGATGGGGGGTTCGGGGTG